>NZ_BCPP01000929.1:0-2793 GCF_016586125.1 Burkholderia sp. E168m23 | reverse complement strand
ACCCGTTACCTGATTCACCACACCCTGAATCGGCGCCAACGGGTTCGCGCCGCCACCGATGCCGCCCGGTGCGCCCGTTGCCGTGCCGAGCGCATTGCTCAGCGTCCCCGTCGCCGTGTTCAGCGCTCCCGTCAACGCACCAGCCGGGTTGCCCCCACCGAGCGCACCCGTCACCTGATTCACCACGCCCTGCACCGCCCCGAGCGGCTGCACCGTGCCGCCGCTACCACCGAGTGCGCCGGTCACCGCCCCCACGGCGCCCGACAGCACTTGCCCCGGCTCGCCGAGCGATGTCTGGATCGCGCCCGACCCTCCCGCCGTCACGGTGACCGAGCCCAGCGGCGACGTGCCCGTCGCGACCAGTCCGACCGACACGCTGTTCGTCGGCGGATTGACGATCACCTGCGGGATCGGGAGCGAGTCGAGCGCCCCCGCCATCGCGGAACCCGAAGCCAGCACCCCGAACACCGTCGCGACCGACAGCGCCACACCCGTCAATTTAAAATTCTGTCCCATCGTTATTTTCCCCATCTCGGTTGGCACTACGTTGATAAAGCATGGGGACGGACTGCACGAAGCGTGCCAATTCCAAAAACGGGATTGATTCGTCTGCCTAATGATCGGCAATAACGCTTTTTAATCGATTTCTGGCGAAATTCCTGAATTGCGGAGCCCGAATCGTCTGATGAAAAAGGCCGCCGGAACGCGGATGTAACGTAACGTTTGCGAGCCCCGTAGTAACGTGTTCCGGTACATTCCGCGTAACGTCGAAACACGCGAGCACGATGAGACCCCATACCGCCATAGCGGACTGCCCATTACGCATTTCAGAAATATGAAAATGCATTGATAAATCGCGAATTTTCTGATTTTATTTTATCGCGCGATTTTCTTTCTTATCGATTACGCAGATCATTTACGATTGCGTGGATTTCGATAGTCCTGATAGCAGAATGAAAAACTGTGAAGCAAGCGCATTGCCGCCGGCGCGTGCCGGCGGCTGAAACCGCATCTGCGCGCCGCAGGGTCAGCCGAAGCGGGCAGGCCGGTACGGATGAGGATCGATATAGGTCGGCGCGCCCGTCATCATTTCGGCGAGCAGGCGGCCGGTCACGGGCCCCAGCGTGAGCCCGTGATGGCAATGGCCGAACGCGAACCACAGATGACGGTGCCGCGACGCCGGCCCGATCACCGGGCGCATGTCGGGCGTGCACGGCCGCATCCCGAGCCACGGCTCCGGGTCGAGCCGCTCGCCGATGCCGAACGCGTCACGCGCCAGCGGTTCGGCGCGCGCGAGCTGCACGCCGGTCGGCGGCGCGTCGGGCAGCGCGATCTCGACGCCCGTCGTGAGCCGCAGGCGGCCGCCCTCCATCGGCGCGACGACGAAGCCTGCCTCGGTATCGCACACGGGCACGTTCAGCGGCGTGCGCGTCGGCCGGTAGTGCATGTGATAGCCGCGCTTCGCGCGCAGCGGAATCCGGTAGCCGAGCGGCGCGAACACCTGATCGGACCACGGGCCCAGCGCGACCACGGCCGAGCGCGCCGAGATCGGCCCGTGCTCGGTCCGGACCTGCCAGCCGTCGTCGACCTGCACGAGCGTCGTCGCGTCGCCGCGCACGAACGTGCCGCCGTCGCGCTCGAACAGCCGCGCATAGGCCTTGGTCAGCCCGCCCGGGCTCGACACGGTCTTCGGGTCCTGCCAGTGGAACGCGCCGCAGAACGCGTCGCCGATACCGGGCTCGCGCGCACGCAGCGCATGCGCGTCGAGCACGGTCATCCGCAGCCCGTGCGCGGCGGCCACCCGCTGCTGCGCGCGCGCTTCCGCATCGAACAGCGCGGGCGAACGGAACGCCTCGATCCAGCCGCCGTCGTGCACGAGCGGCTGCGCGTCGGTGCGCGCGAGCAGCGCATCGTGCTCGACGACGCTCGCCGCGACGAGCGGCAGCAGGTCGCGCGCGGCGGCCGCGAGCCGCCGCGGCGACGATTCGCGCCAGAAGCGCGCGAGCCAGCCCGCATACGCGGGCAGCGCGCGGTAGTCCCAATAAAGATCGACCGAGCGGTTGCGCGCATAGCGCAGCAACGTGCCGAGCCGGCGCGGAAACGCATACGGCACGACCGACGAGCGCTCGATCAACCCGGCATTGCCGTGGCTGGTTTCCTCGCCGGGCGCGCGCCGGTCGACGAGCGCGACGCGCAGCCCGCGATCCTGCAGATGCAGCGCCGACGACACGCCGACGATGCCGGCCCCCAGAACGATGACGTCGAAATCCATGCTTCCCCGCCCTGTGTCGAGATGGATGCGCGGTGCGCCGGCCCCGCGGCCGGCACGCGACGGCGCTTACTTCGCGATGATGTCGCGCTTGAAATACTTCTGCGACAGCGCGCTCAGCGTGCCGTCCTTCTTCAGCGCGTCGAGCGCGCCGACGATCTTCGCCTGCAGCGCCTTGTCGTTCTTGCGTAGCCCGAAGCCGGTGCCTTCGCCGAGCGTCGCCGGATCCTTCAGCGGCTCGCCGACGATCTGGTAGTCGCGGCCGGCCGGCTTGTCGAGGAATCCGTCCTGCGCGGTCTGCGCTTCCTGCACGGCCGCGTCGAGACGCCCCGCGACGAGATCGGCGTAGATCTGGTCCTGATCCTGGTACGACACCACGGCCACGCCCGCATTGGCCCAGTGCGCCTTCAGGAAATCCTCCTGCGACGAACCCTGCAGCACGCCGACGTGCTTGCCGCGCAGGCTCGCGACGTCGGGTTTCAGCGGCGAGCCGCGCTTCGCGACCATCACGATCGGCACCACGT
>NZ_BCPP01000928.1:0-2812 GCF_016586125.1 Burkholderia sp. E168m23 | reverse complement strand
TTGACGACGGATGCGCCGGGCGATGACCGGGCAGGCGTCAATCCGGTCATCCAGTCACTTTTCGATTCGAACGGAACACGTCAGATGAAACGATCCAAGTCCTGTACTTCGCTGTTCGTGGCATTGATCCTCGCGGCAGCCAGCGTGGCCGCACATGCCGAGAGCCTGCTCGATCGCGTCAAGCAGCACGGCGAGCTGGTGGTGGGGACCGAAATGCAGTTCGCGCCGTTCGATTTTCTCGAAAACGGCCAGCAGGCCGGCTTCAACAAGGCGCTGTTCGCGGCCGTGGGCCAGATCATCGGCGTGAAAGTACGCTTCATCGATCTGCCGTGGGAAAGCGTGCTGCCCGGGCTCGACGCGGGCAAGTTCGACATGGTCGCGGGGCCGCTGACCGTCACGAAGGCGCGCATGGAGCGCTATGCGTTCTCGTTGCCGATCGCGGAAGCCACCGATGCATTGCTGAAGCGAACCGGCGACGGCAGTCTCAAGACCTCTGCCGATATCGCGGGTAAAGTGGTTGGCGCAGGCAAGGGCAGCGCGCAGCTCGAGCAGTTGAAGAGCTACGCGGCGACACTGCCGAAGCCGCCGACGATCCGCGAATACGTCGACAACAACCAGGCGTATGCAGACCTCGCAACCGGGCGCATCGTCGCCGTCGCCAACTCGCTGACCAACATCGCGTATGTCGCGAAGCAGCGCCCGGCGGTGTTCTCGGTGGTGCAACCCGCGTTCGGCGCAAAAGTCTACTTCGCCTATGCGCTGCGCAAGGATGCGGACAGCGCGTCGCTGGCCAATGCGTTCAACGCGGCGCTCGTCGCGTTGAACAAGAACGGCACGCTTGCGACACTGCAGCACAAATGGCTCGGCGTCGCGACCGCAATGCCGGCCGAGATGCCCACGCCGAACTATTGAGTGCCACGTCCGGGCAGCAGCATCGATACGCTACCGCCGGGCAACCCTACCGGGCAACCTGCCATGTTCAGCCTGAACACCTTCATCGACGGCCTGCCGTTGCTGTTCCACGCGACGCTGATGACGCTCGAAGTCTCCGCAGCCGGGCTGGTGCTCGGCTTCTGCATCGGCCTCGTGGTCTGCTGCGGACGGCTTGCACCGCACGTTGCGATTCGTGCCGCCGCCGGTGCGTATGTCCGGGTGTTTCGCGGGGTGCCGCTGCTCGTGCAACTGCTGCTCGTCTACTACTTCCTGCCGTTCGTGGGCCTCAATGTGCCGCCCGTGATGGCGGCCGTCAGTGCCGTGTCGCTGTGCTCTGCCGCGTATATCGCCGAAATTCTCCGTGGCGGATTCGCG
The DNA here is from genome assembly GCF_016586125.1 of Burkholderia sp. E168m23. Classification (NCBI taxonomy): domain Bacteria; kingdom Pseudomonadati; phylum Pseudomonadota; class Betaproteobacteria; order Burkholderiales; family Burkholderiaceae; genus Burkholderia; species Burkholderia sp. E168m23. The sequence continues at coordinate 1,504 of NZ_BCPP01000928.1, read as the reverse complement.
AATCTCCCGAAGGGCCAGCTCGAGGCGGCGACGATGCTCGGGTTCTCGGCAACAGATCGTCTGTGGAGGATCCAGGTGCCGCAGGCCGTGCGGATGACTCTGCCCTCGCTCGTCAACGAAATGGTGCTGCTGATCAAGGCGTCGTCGCTCGTCTCCGTGGTCGGGGTGGCGGAGATCACGCGAACCGCGCAGAACATCGCCGCCAGCAGTATCAGCCGCTCGAGGCTTATGTTGCGGCCGGGATGATCTATTTTCTGCTCTGCGGTTCGCTGGCATTGATCGCGCATGGCGCGGAGCGACGCCTGCGCGCGGCATGACGCGTCAGTGACTTGCCGGAGACCCTCATGCTGACTTTCCATCCCGATGTGCTCGTGAACAACTTGCCGGAGATCGGCGCGGGTCTCGCGATGACCGTGGCGACCTGGGCGGCGAGTACGCTCGCAGGGGCGGCGATCGGTTTCGGTGCGGCGCTTGCGCAGCAGGCGGGCGGCCGCTTCGTACGCGCGGCGATTCGCGTCTATGTGGAGCTGTTCCGCGGCACGCCGTTTCTCGTGCAGCTCTTTCTGCTGTACTACGGCGGCCCCGCATTCGGATTGACGTTCGATCCGTTGACGGCAGGTGTGGTCGGCCTTGCGCTCTATGCGGGTGCCTATTTCACCGAGGCATTTCGTTCCGGATTTTCAGCCGTGCCGCAGGGGCATGTCGAAGCGGCCTCCTGTCTCGGCCTGAGCCGCTGGCAAACCACCTTTCGCGTGCAATTGCCGCAGATGATGGTGCTGATCCTGCCGGCGCTCACCAATCTGGCCATCGTGTTGAGCAAGGAAACCGCCGTCCTGTCGATCGTCACCGTACCGGAACTGACATTCGTGCTGACCGGTATCGGCTCGGCGAGCTTCGCGTTCGTCGAGACATTGCTCGCACTATCCGTGTGCTACCTGTTGCTTGTCGAAATGGCGACGTGGGCCGGCACGGCCGTCGAGCGTCGCGTCGCGCGTCGGCTTGCATGATTCGCTATACCGCGTCGCTTTGCTTCCCCTGATCCGGGCCGATTGCAGCATCGCGCAGCCGATCTTTTGCTTCGACGGAATGCCCGCGACGGAAGGTGTTCGAATCGTTGCCGGTTACGCTCCCTGTCGATGTTCATGTCGGGCGTGCATGGCGCGGTGGGTGCAATGCACGCCGGCATCGCCGCTCAATCGAAATACGTCAACCCCATCGCCCCCTTCACCTCCGCGAGCGTCGCCCCCGCCACTTCCCGTGCATGCAGCGTGCCGCGTTTCAGGATCGCCATCACTTCGGCCTTGTCGGCCTCGAATTCGCGGCGGCGTGTGCGGATGGGCTCGATCAGTGCCTGCAGCCGCTCGTTCAGCACGCGCTTGACGACGCTGTCGCCGAGGCCGCCGCGGCGATAGTGCGCCTTCAACTCGTCGCGTAATAACTTCGTATAGCATACATTATACGAAGTTATACGATGGAACACCATGCCGATGTCGCGCTGGTGCGG
>NZ_BCPP01000927.1:0-2814 GCF_016586125.1 Burkholderia sp. E168m23 | reverse complement strand
AGTGGATGCCACGGCCCGTAGAGCACGTGGCTCGTCGCGACGAGGATGATCCGCTCGGTGCGCGCCGTCAGCGCGGCCAGCGTCATGAACGAGTCGAGCGCCTGGCCGTCGAACACGCCGCCGTAGCCGCCTTTCGGCAACCATTGCGACAGCGCGAACACGAGATCGAAGCCGAGCGCTTCGGCGCGGGCTACGAGATCGGCGTTGTAGTCGAACGTCCAGTCGGTCGAGCGCGGCAGCGTCGACGCGCTCCATCCGCCAGCCTGGATCGGCAGGAACAACCCGAGCATCAGCGGCTGCGCGAGTGTGCGCGAGACGGGGCTGCCGGGGAACTCGGCCGGCGAACGAACGTCGACGAACGGCGTCGGCGCGAGCGGGGCGGCGAGGGTGGAATCGCTCATCACAGGGTCCTTGCTGAAAGGTGCGGCGCGACTGCGCGGCCCGATGCGGCGGCAAGTGGAGCGAGACGCGTCATAACTTGCCCGGCCTCGGGTCGGGCACGAAGCCGTCGCGGTTCGGCATCCGCACGCGCGGCAGCGTGCGCGCGTCGAGCCGGGCGTCGGCGGGAACGATGCCGTTCAGGTGCAGGACGTACGCGGTGACCGCATAGACGTCGTCCGTGCTCAGCGATTGCGGCGCGTTGTACGGCATCGCGCGGCGAATGTAGTCGAACAGCGTCGTCGCGTAGGGCCAGTAGCTGCCGACCGTCTTTTTGGGTTTCGCGCTGGCGAGCGAGCCGACGCCGCCGACGAGCGGATCGCCGACACCGCCTTCGCCGCCCGCTCCGTGACACATCGCGCATTTGTCCGCGAACACGTGGCCGCCGCGGGCGACCGTACCCGCGCCGGGCGGCAGGCCGCTGCCGTCCGGTGCGACGTCGATGTCCCACGCGGCGAGCGCCGCGCGATCGACCGGCTGGCCGAGACCGAAGCCCGCGCCGAACGCGCTCGACGTCATCGCGCAGGCTGCAAGCAGGCAGGCGAGCGGCTTACGCATTGCGCACCTCGCCGTCCGTGCCGACGCGCCAGTTCTGGATGCCGTTGTAGTGATACTGCGAGTTCAGGCCCCGCGCGGCGACGAGCGCGTCGCGGGTCGGCTGCACGTAGCCGGTCTCGTCGGTCGCCCGGCTTTGCAGGTCGGCCGGCTCGCCGCGCCACACCCAGTCGGCTTCGAAGCGCGTCAGCGCACGATCGCGTACGTCGCCGGCGAGCCGCGCCGGTCGCCACGTGCGGCCGCCGTCGGTCGACACGTCGACGGCGCGAATCCGGCCACGGCCCGACCACGCGTAGCCGCTGATCGGGTAGTAGCCGTGCGCGGCGAGCCGATGGCCGGCCGACGGCCGCGTGATGACCGACTTTGCATCCATCTCGAACACGAACTGGCGCGCGCAGCCATCCGGCAGCAGATTCGTGTACTTCGACGTTTCCTCGCGCGTCATCTCCGGCGCACGCACCAGCTTCAGCCGCCGCAGCCACTTGATGTTCGTGTTGCCTTCGAAACCCGGCACGATCAGCCGCACCGGGTAGCCGTTCTCCGGGCGCAGCCGTTCGCCGTTCTGCGCATAGACGACCAGCGCGCGCTCGAGAATCCGGTCGAGCGGCAGGCTGCGCGTCATCGCCGCGCCGTCCGCGCCCTCGGCGAGCAGCCAGCGGGCGTCGGCGTCGACGCCTGTCTCGTCGAGCAGCGTCGACAGCCGGACGCCGGTCCATTCGCAGCACGATAGCAACCCGTGCGTGAACTGAACCGGCAGCCCGCTCGGGCCGTTCCATTCGCTGCCCGTGTTGCCCGAGCATTCGAGGAAGTGAATGCGCGATTCGGACGGACAGCGCAGCAGGTCGTCGAGCGTGAAGACGCGCGGCTCGCGCACGAGGCCGTGCACGACGACGCGATGGCGTTGCGCATCGATGTCCGGCACCCCCGCGTGATGACGCTCGTAGACGAGCCCGTTCGGCGTGATGTCGCCGAACAGGTCGGCGAGCGGCGTCATCGACGAGCCGGAACCGGGCAGCGCAGGCGTTCGGGCGCTGCGGCGAATCACGTCGCGCTCGTGCTGACCTGGCACGCCGTAGGGTGGCGACAGCAGCGGCGCACCGGGCGTGCGCGTCCACGGCGGCACATCGAGCGGCTCGCTCGCGAGCGCACCGCTGGCGGGCAGCATCGCGGCCGCCCAGCCGCCGGCGAGCTGGCGCAGCGCCGCGCGCCGGCCGTTTCGCGGCGCACGGGGAGGAAAACGGGAATCGGTCATGGTCGAACGCGTGTGGCGCGCGGGAGCCGCGCGGACAAACGATCATTCTCGGCAACCGGGCGCGGCACGGCAAACAACGATTCCCGCTTTGCTTATCGTGACGATTGCGCCGCGCCCGACGCGCGTGCCGTCAGAACTTCACGCGCAGCCCGCTGACGAACGCAAGCTGGCGGTTCGTCGACGACGCGCTGCCGATGTTCGAGATCGCCGCGATCTTGCGATAGCCGCCCGACGTCGCGGTGCTCGCGTCGCCGGCCGCGAGCTGGTAGATGCCCGACACATAGATATCGGTGCGCTTCGACAGCGCATAGTCGAACCCGAGCGTGAACTGGTGCCAGCGCGGCTTCAGCGTCTGGCCGCTCGTGCCCGGCAGGCCGCTCGCGCGTCCGTCGGTAAACGTATAGACGCCGATCAGCGTGGCCGCCGGCGTGATCTGGTAGCGCGCGTTCACGTCGTAGTTGTTGAACTTGCGCGACGAACCGTCGAGATAGTTGAGCTGCGTGTGGCTCCATGCGAAGCCGAGCGTCGCGGGGCCGAGCGCGTAGTTCGCGCCCACCGCGCCGATCTGC
>NZ_BCPP01000926.1:0-2817 GCF_016586125.1 Burkholderia sp. E168m23 | reverse complement strand
CGGACCACGCGCACGACGACCACGCGCACGAAGCCCCGCACGGCTGGCGTCGCTGGCTGTTCGCCACCAACCACAAGGACATCGGTACGCTGTACCTGCTGTTCTCGTTCATCATGTTCCTGTCGGGCGGCGTGATGGCGCTCGGCATCCGTGCCGAGCTGTTCGAGCCGGGCCTGCAGATCATGCGTCCGGAGTTCTTCAACGAACTCACGACGATGCACGGCCTGATCATGGTGTTCGGCGCGATCATGCCGGCGTTCGTCGGCTTCGCGAACTGGATGATTCCGCTGCAGATCGGCGCATCCGACATGGCGTTCGCGCGGATGAACAACTTCAGCTTCTGGCTGCTGCCGGTCGCGGCCGTGCTGCTGGTCGGCTCGTTTTTCGCGCCGGGCGGCGCGACGGCCGCCGGCTGGACGCTGTACGCACCGCTGTCGACGCAGATGGGCCCGGGCATGGACTTCGCGATCTTCGCGGTCCACATCATGGGCGCATCGTCGATCATGGGCGGGATCAACATCGTCGTGACGATCCTGAACATGCGCGCACCGGGCATGACGCTGATGAAGATGCCGATGTTCGCGTGGACGTGGCTGATCACCGCGTACCTGCTGATCGCCGTGATGCCGGTTCTGGCGGGCGCGATCACGATGGTGCTGTTCGACCGCCACTTCGGCACGTCGTTCTTCAACGCGGCAGGCGGCGGCGACCCGGTGATGTACCAGCACATCTTCTGGTTCTTCGGCCACCCCGAGGTGTACATCATGATTCTGCCGGCGTTCGGGATCGTGTCGCAGGTGATCCCGGCGTTCGCACGCAAGACGCTGTTCGGCTACAGCTCGATGGTGTACGCGACGGCATCGATCGCGATCCTGTCGTTCATGGTCTGGGCGCACCACATGTTCGCCACGGGCATGCCGGTCACCGGCCAGCTGTTCTTCATGTACGCGACGATGCTGATCGCGGTGCCGACGGGCGTGAAGGTGTTCAACTGGCTCGCGACGATGTGGCGCGGCTCGATGACGTTCGAAACCCCGATGCTGTTCGCGATCGGCTTCCTGTTCGTGTTCACGTTCGGCGGCCTGACGGGCCTGATGCTCGCGATGGCGCCGCTCGACATCCAGTATCACGGCACCTACTTCGTGGTCGCGCACTTCCACTACGTGCTGGTGGCCGGCTCGCTGTTCGCGCTGTTCTCGGGCTGGTACTACTGGGCGCCGAAGTGGACGGGCTGGATGTACAACGAGACGCGCGGCAAGATCCACTTCTGGGCGTCGATGATCTTCTTCAACCTGACGTTCTTCCCGATGCACTTCGTCGGTCTCGCGGGCATGCCGCGCCGCTATGCGGATTACCCGGCGCAGTTCACGGACTTCAACCAGGTGGCGACGATCGGCGCATTCGGCTTCGGCCTCGCGCAGGTGTACTTCCTGTTTGCGGTCGCGCTGCCGGCCTACCGTGGCGGCGGCGAGCTGGAAAAGGCGTCGGACAAGCCGTGGGATGGCGCGACGGGCCTCGAGTGGACGGTACCGAGCCCGGCTCCGTTCCACACGTTCGAGCAACCGCCGCACGTCGAATAAGTTTCACCGAGCGTTCCGCCGCTGCCTGCCGCGCAGGCAGGCGCGGCGGGCGCGGAACGGAAGTTTCAGCGAAGTTTCAGATGACCCGGAATCCACCAGAAAGACGAACGCCCGAGCAGATCCGCGCGGGCAACAAGCGGCTCGGCCTCACCCTGCTCGTCATCGCCGCCGTTTTTTTCGTGGGTGTCGTGATCAAGCAGTGGTGGCTGTCCACCCACTGATGCAGTAACTGACGCAGTAGCGAGGAAGTCGTCGTATGTCGAAGCCGGAAGAGGGCGCCGTGGATCGTGCGTTCAATCGTTCGATGCTGGTGAAGCTCTTCGTCGTGGCCGGGCTGATGTTCGGTTTCGGCTTCGCGCTGATCCCGATGTATCGGGCGATCTGCCAGATCACCGGCATCAACAACCTGGTGCAGCGCGATGTCAGCGAGCGCGAGGTGAAGAACTCGCAGGTCGACACCAGCCGCACGGTGTCGGTCGAGTTCGATGCGAACGCGCGCGGGCCACTCGGGTTCAAGCCGGAGCACAACAGCCTCGACGTGCATCCGGGCGAACTGACGACGATCGTGTACGACGTGACGAACGGGCAGGGCCGGCCGGTCGTCGCGCAGGCGATTCCGAGCTACGCGCCGAAGCAGGCCACGGAGTTCTTCAAGAAGATCGAGTGCTTTTGCTTCACGCAGCAGACGCTGACCGCGAACGAGTCGCGCAAGATGCCGGTGGTGTTCGTGATCGACCCGAAATTGCCGAAGGACGTGAAGACGATCACGCTGTCGTACACGTTCTTCGAGCTGAATACTCCGGCCACGCCGGCACCGGCGCAGCGCAGTACGGCGGCGCAGGGTGCGGCGAAGCCGGACGCATGACGAAGGAGACGGGGCGATGACGGAGGTCAAGCGGAGCGGAACGTTCGGTCAGGCGCTGAAAGCGGTGCTGTGGTCGTTCTTCGGGGTGCGCAAGCGGCGCGACCTGGAGGCCGACGCGACGCAGCTCAATCCGCTGCACGTGCTGATCGTCGCGTTGCTCGCGGCCGGCGTGTTCATCGGCGTGCTGATCCTGATCGTGCGTGCCGTCGTGGGTTGAGGGCGCACGGCTAGTGGCGTGCGGCTAGCGGCGCACGGCTTAGCGGCTAGCAACGACGAAAGAATGCAGTGCGCGGCGCCACGGCGCGGCGTGCGGGAAAGCGCGGCGGCGGTCTCGCCGCGCAAGAAATAAAGCCGGAGCGGTTTCCGGTACAC
>NZ_BCPP01000925.1:0-2818 GCF_016586125.1 Burkholderia sp. E168m23 | reverse complement strand
CAAGGGCTACGTGAAGCAGGGTTACTCGCTCGACCAGTTGCCGTATCAGTCGAAGTGGTTCCCGTTCGGCCCGCTGTTCGCGTTCGTGCTGTGCCTCGTGATCGCGCTTGGCCAGGATTACCAGGCGTTCCTCGCGAACCGGATCGACTGGGCCGGCGTGGCCGCGACCTATGTCGGCATTCCGCTGTTCGTCGTCGTGTGGCTCGGCTTCCGGTTCCTGAAGAAGAGCCGGTTCGTGCGCTACGAGGACATGGAGATCGCGCCGTGGATCGCCGCGAGCCGCGGCGCGCAGCGGCAGCCGGTGACGAACCGCGAAACCACGGGCTGACGCCGGCGCGGCAGGCGGCCGCGCGACGGTCGACGAAACGGGAAGCCGCGCGCTTCCCGTTTTTTTGCCCGGCTATTGCCTGCACGGGGTCAAAGCCGGTTATATTGCCCGACCCTACCGGGCCACGGCCCGGCCGGCGCGACAGGCGCGGCGCGGATCGGCATCCGGCGCGCGCGACGCGCGGCGGCCGGCGAGATACCCGGCGTTTTCATCGTTCCAGCCGGGTCGACATGGCCCGCGGAGCGCGCAACCCAGAGGAATCCATGAGCGCATCACCCGCCGAGCGGAAGGCCGGACCCGTTTCCATCGTGCGAATCGAAGCCGCGATCAATGCGTGGCGCGAAGTGTACCCGCCGGCGCCGGACGGCGAGGACGGCTACGCACTCGACGCCGGCAGCAACTGCCTGGCCGAGCTGTACGGCACGATGATCTGCTATCAGTTGCCGGACGTGCCGCTCGACTCGCTGAGCCACGAGCAGCGCGACGCGTTGTACGCGACCGAGGTGTGATGCGGTCGGCACGATGCCGCGGCGCGGCGTCGGTGAACGAACGGGAAGCCACGCGGCTTCCCGTTTTGCTTTGCGCGGCCTCGGGCGTCGCCAAGAGCACCACGCGGCTCGAGCCGGTTTCGGCGCCGGCTGAGGTATCGTGACGGGATCGGGAAGCAGGCGATCGAGGAGGCCGGTACGAAGCCGGCGAGGGTGACCGGTGCGGACGCTGTCCGCGCGGCGCCGGATGAGCGTCCGTTGCCTGTCCCGGGAGGATTCGAACATGGAGTTGAGACATCTCCGCTACTTCGTCGCGGTAGCCGAAGAGCGGAATTTCACGCGGGCGGCGGAACGGCTGCATATCGCGCAGCCGCCGCTGAGCCGGCAGATCCAGCAGCTCGAGGAAGCGCTCGGCGTGCCGCTGTTCGAGCGCACCGCGCGGCCGCTGAAGCTGACCGATGCCGGGCGCTTCTTCTATTCGCACGCGGTGCAACTGCTCGCGCAGACCACCGAGCTCGAATCGATGACGAAGCGGGTCGGCAAGATCGAGCGCAGCATGTCGGTCGGTTTCGTCGGCTCGACGCTGTACGGGATGCTGCCGAAGATCATCCGGCGCTTTCGCAGCGAATATCCGGCCGTCGAGCTGAGCCTGCACGAGATGTCGACGATGGACCAGATCAAGGCGCTGAAGGAAGGGCGCATCGACGTCGGGTTCGGCCGCATCCGCCACGAGGACCCGAGCGTGCGGCGCGTCGTGCTGCGCGAGGAGCGGATGATCGTCGCGCTGCCGGTCGGCCACGTGCTCGACAGCGCGAAGCCCGTGCTGTCGCTGCACGATCTCGTCAACGACACGCTGATCATCTTTCCGAAGGCGCCGCGCCCGAGCTATGCGGACCAGGTACTCGCGGCCTTCCACGACCGCGCGTTGCAGCCGCGCAGGATCTACGAGACGCGCGAGTTGCAGATCGCGCTCGGCCTCGTCGCGATGGGCGAGGGCGTGTCGGTCGTGCCGCAGAGCGTGTACGGGCTCAAGCGCGACGACATCAGCTACAAGCCGCTCGACGATCCGAACCTCGTGTCGCCGATCATCATGAGCATGCGCATGCTCGACGAATCGGAGGACATCCGCGCGATGCAGGCGCTGATCTACCGGCTGTACGACGAAGCGCAGATGGAGTATCTGCCGCCGCAGCCCGAATGAACGCACGGGCGGCAGGGGCTTTTCTTGACGCTGCGCGCGCCGGCAGGCCACCATGCCCGAATTCGATGCGGCTGCCGACGGGCGGCCGCTTTCATGCAGACGACCGACACATGACCGATATCGTGACCGAGGAGACGACCATCGAGACGCCGCAAGGGCGGCTCTTTGCGAAACGCTGGCATGCGGGGCCGGCACGGCACGCGGCCGCGCCCATCGTGCTGCTGCACGATTCGCTCGGCTGCGTCGACCTGTGGCGCGACTTTCCCGCGCAGCTCGCCCGTGTGACGCAACGCGACGTGATCGCGTACGACCGTCTCGGTTTCGGTCGCTCCGATCGGCATCCGGGCACGCTCGGCACGACGTTCGTGCGCGACGAAGCCGATCATGCATTCGCTGCGGTACTGGAACAGCTCGGCGTCGATGCGTTCGTCGCATTCGGGCACAGCGTCGGCGGCGGGATGGCAGTCGGTTGTGCGGCCGCGCATCCAGCGCGTTGCCGCAGCCTCGTGACGGTCGCCGCGCAGGCGTTCGTCGAGGATCGCACGCTGGCCGGCATTCGTGACGCGGGGCGGCAGTTCGACGAACCGGGGCAACTCGACCGGCTCGCGCGCTATCACGGCGACAAGGCCGAATGGGTGCTGCGCGCGTGGGTCGATACGTGGCTGTCGCCGGCATTCCGCGACTGGAGCCTCGACGACGACTTGCCGCGCGTGCAGTGCGCGACGCTCGCGATTCACGGCGAAGACGACGAATACGGGTCCGACGTGCATCCGAAGCGGATTGCCGCGCGCGTCGCGGGGG
>NZ_BCPP01000924.1:0-2830 GCF_016586125.1 Burkholderia sp. E168m23 | reverse complement strand
CGCTGGTACTGGCCGCGCCCCTTGCGGCGGAAATAGACGGGCGAGCCGTGCAGCCGCAGCACCAGCGCCGCGCGCTCGACCGGGCCGTACGTCGCGCCGAAGTACTCGGCGGCCAGCGCCGTGTACGCGAACTCGTCGGCCGGCGCGCATTCCCACAGGAAGTCCAGATCGATCTGCTGCGCGGCCGTGTCGGCCTCCTGCATCAGTTCGCCCGCGGCCGGCTTGTCGAATTCGATCAGCACGTCTTTCGCGCGCACCTTCGCCCGCCGCCCGCCGGGCAACTCGACCTGAAATGCGTCGCCCTGGCGCGACAGCACGCTGCCCGCCTTGAAACTGCCCGATTCCTCGAAGAAAACGTTCACTCAGTACTCTCGTTCAGACTGCCGGGCGCCGCGTCAGCGGCGCCGCATGATGATGGGAATTCGATCGGCACGCGGCCGGTTTAAGACGTCTTTCCGTCGCAAAACGCGAGAACGTCGTCGACATAGTCGGCAAATTCGCTGATCCCGTGATCGCTGCCGTCGATCACGCGAGTTTTCGCGCGCGGGTAGTGGGCGAGCATCTCGCGGTAATCGAGCACTTCGTCGCCGGTCGCCGCGAACAGATAGTAGCGGTCGGCGCGCGTGATCGCCGGCACGCGCAGCGCGTCGAGTTCGTGCAGGTGACGGCGCTCGACGACAATCGTGCCGCCGCCGTGCCACAGCGACTGTTCGCCCAGATACTGTTCGAGATCGCGCTGCGGCACGATGGCCGGATTCAGCAGCACGGCCTTCCAGCCATGCTTTTCGGCGAGCCACGTCGCGTAATAACCGCCGAGCGAGCTGCCGATCACGGTGACGTCGCGTGCGCCCGCGACCTCGGCTTCCGCGACGGCGATCGCCTCGAGCGGCGATACCGACAGCGACGGGCACCGCCACTCGCCGGTGCGGCCGAGTTCGGCCATGCGCGCGGCGAGCAGTCGCGACTTCTGCGATTCCGGCGACGACCGGAAGCCGTGCAGATACAGGATCACGGGCGGCTCCCGAGCGCATCGAGCAGCTTCTGGTGCACGCCGCCGAAGCCGCCGTTGCTCATCACGAGCACGTGATCGCCCGGACGCGCGGCCTCGACCACCGCCTTCACCAGCAGATGCAGATCGTCGAAGGCGCGTGCGCGGTCGCCGAGCGGCGCGAGCGCTTCGGCGAGATTCCAGCCGAGCGCATCGCGCCCGGTCGGCGCGCCGTAGCCGAACACGAGATCGGCGTCGGCGAGGCTCGCCGGCAACTGCGACTTCATCACGCCGAGCTTCATCGTGTTCGAGCGCGGCTCGAGCACGGCGAGGATGCGGGCATTCTGGCGGCCGATGCGCGCACGAAGGCCGGCGATCGTGGTGTCGATCGCGGTCGGATGGTGCGCGAAGTCGTCATAGACGGTCACGCCGTCCACGCTGCCGCGCACTTCCATGCGGCGCTTCACGTTGCGGAACGAGGCGAGCGATTCGGCCGCCTGCGCCGGCGGCACGCCGACGTGGCGCGCGGCGGCGATCGCCGCGAGCGCGTTCATCCGGTTGTGGTCGCCCTGCACCTGCCATGCGACTTCGCCGACGCGCCCGGCGTGCGAATACACCGCGAAGCGTTCGTCGACCGGCACGCCGTCCTCGGCAGGCAGCGCCTGCCAGCCGCCGTCGACGCCGAAGCGTTCGACCTCGCTCCAGCAGCCGCGCGCCAGCACGCGCTCGAGCGCGTCCGAGCGGCCGTTCGTGACGATCCGCCCGACGCCGGGCACGGTGCGCACCAGATGATGGAATTGCGTTTCGATCGCGGCAAGATCGGGGAAGATGTCGGCGTGATCGAATTCGAGGTTGTTCAGGACTGCGGTGCGCGGCCGGTAGTGCACGAACTTCGAGCGCTTGTCGAAGAATGCCGTGTCGTACTCGTCGGCCTCGATCACGAAGAAGCTCGAATCGGTGAGCCGCGCGGACACGCCGAAGTTCAGCGGCACGCCACCGATCAGGAAGCCCGGATTGAGACCTGCGTCTTCCAGCAGCCACGCGAGCATCGACGACGTGGTCGTCTTGCCGTGCGTGCCCGCGACCGCGAGCACCCATTTGCCGGCCAGCACGTGCTCGCCGAGCCACTGCGGGCCCGACACGTAAGGCAGGCCGCGATCGAGAATCGCCTCCATCAGCGGATTGCCGCGCGTCACGACGTTGCCGATCACGAACAGGTCCGGCTTCAGGTCGACCTGCTCGGCGCCGTAGCCCTCGATCAGCGTGATGCCCTGCGCCTCGAGCTGCGTGCTCATCGGCGGATAGACGCCCGCGTCGCAACCCGTCACCGTGTGGCCCGCCTCGCGTGCGAGTACGGCGAGACCGCCCATGAAGGTGCCGCAGATGCCAAGAATGTGGATGTGCATAGAGGAATGCTTTCGCGCCGCCGGGCGCCGTCGATTCGGAAAGGATGCGTGTGTGTCGCGCCGGACGGGCCGTGCGGCCGGCGCCCGGCCCACGACTTTGCCGCGACACAAAGAACACTATTGTAACTGACGGCCTGCGATGCCCGGCGGCCCGAACGATGCGCGCGAACGGCGTCGGCACCCTCGGGCGGCGGGCCGCCGCACCCGTGCTCGGGCGCCGCGACGATCGAGTATGATTGCCGGATCATGTCTCGCAAACCTCTTGTCGACCCGCGGCGCGTCCGCGAGGAAATCGCCCAGTCCGCCGCCCGCCTGATCGCGGAGGACGGCCTGGACTACGCCGGCGCGAAACGCAAGGCCGCGCGCCAGTTGCTGGGCGATTCGCGCGTTGCCGGCGAATGGCTGCCGGATAACGACCAGATCGAGGAAGAACTGC
>NZ_BCPP01000923.1:0-2830 GCF_016586125.1 Burkholderia sp. E168m23 | reverse complement strand
AAAAAAGTGAACTGTTCGCTGCCGTTCGCACTGCGCTGCGAGGCGCGATCTACATCAGTGCCAGACTGCAGCGCGAATTGACGAAACTCGGACTGACCGAGATGGAAAGCCAGCGGGCCGCGAATTTGACGCCCCGCGAGTTGGAGGTGCTGCGCCTTCTTGCCAGCGGCAAATCGCCGACGGAAGTCGGCCAGATACTACATCGGACCATCAAGACCGTCAGCTGGGCCAAGACATCGGCAAAGCGCAAGCTCGGCCTCAAAAGCGATGCCGAACTGTACGAGTATGTCGTCAATCTCGGACTCATTGGCTGATGCCGCTTGCCCGGCCGCGACGGCGGTCGGACGTGGCAGACGGCCCCGGTTCAGGCGTCATGCCCACCGGAACGATTCGATTCGCGCCCCCATCAACTGAAATGTGCGTGCCGCATCGGCGGCAGCATCGCCATCCAATCGCACGGTAAGTCAATTTTGAAGAACAGCTTGTGGGTCAGCTTGCGGTTGAGCGTGGCTGTCGTCGTCGCGGTCCTGAGCACGTGTCCGATCGAGTCCGTAACGGTTGCAAATGTCGGAGAATCGACGCTTCGGTCGGCGGTGCCCTGGCCGAAGGAACCGACGGTGCCGATACAAACTCATCGCACGGTCGAGCGCTTGACGCTTACGCCGGAAGACCGTAGCTGGCTGGCCTCGCTTCCCCCGATCAAACTGGGCGTGGACCCGGAATGGGCGCCCATTGCCTACCTTGACGCAAACGATCGCCCGAGCGGCATTGCTGCGGACTATCTGGGCCATATCTCGGCATCGCTAGGCATTCGCTTTGCTGTCGTGAAAACGAATTCGTGGGCGGAAACCTTGTCTCGCGCGCAGTCGGGTGAACTGGATGCTGCCATACCGGTCAATACGCCGGTCGCCCGCGACGGGGTCTTGCTCTATAGCGTCCCGTTCATCACGCTCCCGGACGTGGTCGTGACTCGACCTCACGTGTCGCCGCAAGGAATCGTCGATCTAGCCGGCCGCCGGATAGCGGTCTCGGATCCCAGCGAGCTTCCCGCCACGGTACGGCAACAGATGCCCGACGCGGAAATCGTCATGGCCGCGAGCGCTCATCAAGCGATGAGCGCGGTGGCAGAAGGACGTGCCGATGCCTATGTCGGAAACGCGGCGATCGTCGATTTCAACATCCGGAACTATTTCCCTGGCATTCTCAAGATCGCGTCGCCGGCCGATCTCGACAGCCGGCTGAGTATTGCAGTCAACCGCCGCTACGAACGACTGATTCCCCTGATCAACTGTGCGCTTGCAGCTATCCCCAAGAGGGAACAACAACGCATTCGAAGCCGATGGCTGTGGCCTCGATATTCGGCGGGCCTGCCATGGAAAACGTTCGAGCTTGTGTTGCTCGGCACCGCGATCGTATTGGCAACCATTACCACTGCATACGTCCGGCTGCGCCGCGAGGTTCGCCGGCGATTGGCAGTTGAGCGTGAACTGGCCGATCAGCTCAGCTTCCGCGAAGCGCTGATGGAATCCCTTCCATACCCATTGGTCGCGAAAGATAGCGCGAACCGATATATCGCGCTCAATCACGCTTATGAAACTGCATTCTCGGTGAAGCGCGACGAGCTGATCGGTAAAACGACGCTCGACGCGTCGCCGCTGGATCCCCAATGGAATCGGAGCATCCACGCGATGAGCGAACGAGTTCAGGATCAGCAACAACCTCATCACGCCGAGGTCAATCTGATGGATCGCGACCAGAAGCAGCGGTCCTGGCTGTACTGGATGCATCCCTTTCAATTGCCGAGTGGGAAGCCGGGCGGGCTGCTCGTCACGTTGGTGGATGTCACCACGATTCGTGATGCAGAACAGCGTGCACGCGCGCTGGATCAACGATTGAGGCGCGTGACCGCCCATCTTCCGGCAGTCGTCTTCGAATTGCGTCGCACTCCGGATGGCGTGCTCCGTTTTCCTTATGTCGGAGGCAATACCCGCGCCATGTGGGATCTGGATGCGCAAACGATGGAAGACGATGCGCTGACGGCGCTTTCACGGGTGCATCCCGATGACCGACCTCTCATCAAATCGGCTGTCAGGCATTCCGCACGGACCATGCAGCGGGTTTCCATCGATTTTCGCTGCCGTTCCCAGGGATGCGAGCGCTGGATTCACACGGAAGCGACACCCCAAACCGAGCATGACGGGACGATATTCTGGAGTGGCGTGTGGTCGGATGTCACTCACATCAAGGCGCAAGCCAGGGAACTGGCCCGTGCGAAAGAAGTGGCCGAATTGGCCGCGGCATCAAAAGCGAGATTTCTCGCCACCATGAGCCACGAGATACGCACACCGATGAACGGGATCATAGGGATGCTCGAGCTGTTGCGACACGAGTCGTTGAGCATCAGGCAGCAGCGCATGCTTCACATGATCGGGGAATCCGCGATGACGTTGATGCAGATTCTCGACGACGTTCTGGACTTCTCGAAGATCGATGCAGGACAGTTGGAAATCGTGAACGAACCGACCGACCTGCGCGCGCTCCTGGACGGCGTCAGTGCGGTAGCCGCCACGCTCGCCCACGACAAGGGCCTCGTCGTGCGCAATTTCGTCAGCCACCGACTCGCCGCTGAACTCGAGATAGACGGCCTGCGTCTTCGCCAGATTCTATTCAACCTGATGAGCAACGCAATCAAGTTCACGGAAAGCGGCGAGGTCGGCGTACGCGTCGAGATTATCGACTACCGCAATGCGTGCCAGCGCGTTCGCTTCACGGTACACGACACAGGCATCGGCATCACCCCGGCGCAACTGCAATGTCTGTTCGCGCCTTT
>NZ_BCPP01000922.1:0-2831 GCF_016586125.1 Burkholderia sp. E168m23 | reverse complement strand
ATCTGCAACTGCCCTTCGTCCGGCGCGTGGCCGGCCTTCACCTGTGCGTCCGTGCTGGCCTTCAACTGGCTCACGACCTGGCCGCAATCGTTCGACAGGTAATACGACTGCGTCAGCAGCATGCGCATTTCCGGGTCCGTGCCGCCCGCCTTCAGGTAGCGCTGCGCGACGCGGATCGCCTGCGGATAGTTCTTCTGCTGGAAGTAGATTCCCGCGAGCGCCGCCGTCGTCCGCTGCTCGTCCTCGCCCGACAGGCGCCCCGAGTTCAGCACGGTTTCGTAGGCCTGCGCGGCCACGCCCGTATCGCCGGCCGCCATCGCCGCCGCGCCGCGCGTCGCTTCCACCATGTAGGTTTCATACGGCGTGCGGTTGGGCACGGCGGCCGCCTGCGCGATCTTGCCGAGCGCGTCGCGATACTTGTGCGCGCGATACAGCTCCTGCGCCGCCGCCAGCGGCTTCGCCACATCGGGCCGCAACGCGTCGGCTGCCCACGCCGGCCGGCCGAGCGCACAGGCCGCACCGAGCGCCGTCAGCGCCACCATCCGTTTCCATCGTTGCTGGTTCATCGGTTGGCCTGTCCCGTCATTGCATGAACTGCTCGTTGCCGATCAGGCCGATCTTCGTCGCGCCCACGCGCTGCGCAGACGCCAGGACGGCCGCCACGTCCTTGTATGGCGCCAGCTTGTTCGGCCGCAGATGGATCTCTGCCTGTACGGGCTCGTGCGCGACTTCCGTCAGCTTCGCCTCGAGTGCCGCGCGATTCGGCACCGGCGCGCCGTTCCACGTCGTCGTGCCGTCGAAGTCGATGTCGATCTGCACGACTTCCGGCGGTGCGGCGGGCGGCGGCGGGTTCCCCACCGGCAGGTCCATCTTCACCGAATGCATCTGGATCGGGATCGTGATGATCAGCATGATCAGCAGCACCAGCATCACGTCGATCAGCGGCGTGGTGTTGATGTCGACCATCACGTCCGGCTCGCTGCTGCTCCCGCCCGAAGGCACGTTCATTCCCATCGTTTGCTCCTGTCGATCTGAGTTAGCGCTTTAGCGCTTACTCAGATCCCATGCTTCGCGGTCGACCAGAGTTAGCGCTTTAGTGCTTGCTCAGATCCCATGCTTCGCCATCAATCAGAACCGGCGCGTGTGCCGCTCCCATGCAACGTTAACCACCCCGCGCCGGCGGTTCCGTGATGAACGACACCTTCGCGATACCCGCCCGCTCGCACATCGTGATGACCCGGCCGATGAACTCGTAGCGCGTGTTCTGGTCGCCCCGCACGTGGACGCTCGGTTGCGGCTGCTGCTGCGACACGCCCTTCAGCTTCGCGAGCAACGTCGACGCATCGACCAGTTGCTCACCCCAGAAGAAATCGCCGTCGCGGTTCACCGCGATCTCGACGCTCTTCGGCGTGGTCTGCAGCGGCTGCACGACCTCCTTCGGCAACTGCAGCTGGATCGTGTGCGTGACGACCGGAATCGTGATCAGGAAGATGATCAGCAACACCAGCATCACGTCGACGAGCGGCGTCGTGTTGATGTTCGCGATCACCTCGTCGCTTTCGTCCTGCCCGACGTTCATGCCCATCGCGCGCCTCCGTCAGCCGGTCAGTTCACGAGCGACGCGGCGGCCGACGGCACGCGAGCGGGACGCTTGCTGCCGGCCAGCAGCACGGTATGCAGCTGGGCGCCGAAGTTGCGGACCCGCTCCATCACCGACTTGTTGCGCCGGACCAGGAAGTTGTAGCCGAGTACAGCCGGCACCGCGACCGCCAGGCCGATCGCCGTCATGATGAGCGCCTCGCCCACCGGGCCCGCGACCTTGTCGATCGACGCCTGGCCCGCGATCCCGATCGCCGTCAGCGCGTGATAGATCCCCCAGACCGTGCCGAACAGCCCGACGAACGGCGCGGTCGAGCCGACCGTCGCGAGGAACGCGAGCCCGTCCTGCATGCGGTTCGACACGTTCGTGATCGAGCGCTCGACGGACACGTCGATCCACGTGTTGCGATCCACGGCTTCGAGCAGCGCCTCGTCGTGATGCTCGCCCGCCTCGATTGCCGTTTCGGCGATGAAGCGGAACGGCGATGCCTCGTCGAGCAGCTTCGCGCCCTCGGCCAGCGACGGCGCGCTCCAGAGCTGCGCGTCGGCGAGTTTCGCGCGGCGGTTCGCCCGCAACTGTTCGACGAACTTCGTGATCATGATGTACCAGCTGCCCATCGACATGATCACGAGCAGGATCAGCACGAAGCGCGCGACGAAGTCGCCGTTCTTCCAGAGCGCGCCGAGCCCGTACGGATTCTCGACCGCTTCGGTGGTGGCCGGCGCCGGCGGCGGGGCCGGCTCGGCGGCAGCGGGCGCCTGCGTCGGCGCCGCGGCCTGCGTCGACGCGTCGGATGTCGCCGCGGGTCCGCTCGCTTGCGCGTAAGCGAGCTGCGGTGCAACGAGCCCGTCGATTGCGGCGACGGACATCAACAGGCTTGCCGCCAGCGCGGCCAGAGAACGCTTCGTCATACCCCACTCCAATTCTTTCGTTGAACTTACGATTTAGGTTCAAGCCGGTTTTCACCGGTCCGGCTCCCGCCGGACCGCCCACTGCATCAATTCAGGTTGAACGAGAACGGCACCTGCACCCGTACCGCCTGGCCTTGCGCCACGCATTTGAACCGCTTCACGGTGTTGTAGGCCGCACGATCGAGCACGGGGTCGGCCGACTGGGCCACGCGTTCGTTCGTGATGTTCCCTTCCGCATCCACGACGAACTCGATCGTCACGTCACCCGTGATGTTGTTTTCCTGCGCTTCCTTCGGGTACTGCATCGACGCGCGCATCGA
>NZ_BCPP01000921.1:0-2834 GCF_016586125.1 Burkholderia sp. E168m23 | reverse complement strand
GACATCATCAGCGCGTCGTACAGCGCGGTCGGCGTCAGCGCGTATGGCGCACCGCTGCGCCGCAGCGTCGCGAGCACGTCGAATTCGCCCGGCTGCATGCCGTAGCGCGCGAACAGCGGATTGAGACGGTCGCGCGCGATCACGAGCGCGGCTTCCTGCAACCGCCCCATCACGACCATCGACGTTGCGTCGAGATCCGGACGCTCGGCGCGCCATTGCGCGAGCGCATGCTCGGCTCGATCCATTAACCCTCCTCGGCCTACCAGTTATCTTGACGTCGAGACAAATCAACATTTATCTTGATGTCGAGATACTTTACCTGAAAAACGCGCGGCGCCTCGCTGGCAGCCGCGCACCGATATCGAGGGCCATGCAATGAATCGCTTCACTTCCCCCGGATGGCGGCTCGCCGCGATCGTGCTCGTCGGGCTGAACCTGCGGCCGGCGCTCGCCGCGGTCGGGCCGCTGCTCGACATGATCCAGCGCGCGACGGGGATCGGCGACGGCACCGCCAGCCTGCTGACGACGATCCCGATCCTGCTGATGGGGCTCGGCGCGTTAAGCGCGCGGCGCCTGCAGCGCATCACCGGGATCGCGGGCGGCGTGTGGCTCGGCGTCGCGCTGATCGGGCTGGCCTGCGCATCGCGCGTCGGTGCGCAGCACGCATGGGTGCTGCTCGCGAGCGCGTGTTGCGCGGGTGTCGGGATCGCGATGGTCCAGGCGCTGTTGCCCGGCTTCGTGAAGGCGCATTTTGCGACGCGCGTCGGCGGCGCGATGGGCGTCTATTCGACGTCGATCATGGGTGGCGCGGTGCTCGCGAGCGTCGTCGCGCCATTCGCTGCGGCGCGCTGGGGCTGGCTCGCCGCGCTCGCCGGCTGGGCGCTGCCGGCGGCGCTCGCCGCATTGGCGTGGCCGCTGGCGAGCCGTGGCGGCGACGCGCTGGCCGGCGGGCCGGTATCCGGATCGGGCGCGCGGCCGTCGCGTTCGCCGCGCGCCTGGCGACTCGCGCTGTTCTTCGGCATCGCGACCGGCGCCTACACGCTCGTGCTCGCATGGCTGCCGCCGTACTACATGCGGCTCGGCTGGTCGCCGACCGCGGCGGGCAGCCTGCTCGGTGGCGTGACGCTCGCGGAAGTCGTCGCGGGGCTGACGATCTCCGCGACGATCGATCGCCTCCCCGATCGCCGGCCCGCGCTGCATGCGGCGATCGCGTCGCTATGCGTAGGGTTGCTGGTGATGCTGGCCGCACCCGACGCGCTCGCGCTGCCGGCCGCGCTGCTGCTCGGCGCGGGAATCGGCGCGCTGTTTCCGCTGTCGCTGATCGTTACGGTCGACCATGCGGCGACGCCGGCTGATGCCGCGTCGCTGACGGGGTTCGTGCAGGGTGTCGGCTATTTGATCGCCGGCTTGTTTCCGTTCGCGGCCGGCATCGTGCGCCAGCATCTCGCGGACCTGACGCCAGCATGGATCGCGATGGCGTGCCTGTGTGTCGTGCTGTTCGTGCTCGCGTCCGGGTTTGCGCCAAAACTGGTGCGGCACGTCGCGCGGGTTTGAGCGACGCCGCGGGCCAGCGGCGCGGGCGCTTGCTTGCCCGGTGTCGTCCCGGGCATGCTCGCACCAGCAATATCCTCGCGGCCCGTCCAGATACCCGGCGCCACGGCGCTGGCGCGTTCAGCCCGCGCTCGCGTACAGCGTCGAATCCGCGAACCCTTCGGCGTCGAGCACGCGCCCGATCAGGATCAGCGCGGTGCGCTCGATCTGCGTGCCCTGGACCTTGCCGACGATGTCGGCCAGCGTGCCCGTCACGCGTTCCTCGTCGGGCCAGCTTGCGCGATAGATCACCGCCACCGGGCAAGCGGCGCCGTAATGCGGCAGCACTTCGTCGACGATACGCGCGAGATGGCGCACACCGAGATGGATCGCGAGCGTCGCGCGATGTGCGGCGAGCGCGCCGAGCGCTTCGCCTTCCGGCATCGTCGTCTTGCCCGCGAAACGCGTGAGGATCACCGTCTGCGCGACGCCCGGCAGCGTCAGCTCGACGCCGAGCGTCGCCGCGCATGCGGCCGTGGCCGTCACGCCCGGCACGATTTCGTACGGAATCCCGAGCGCTTTCAGGCGGCGGATCTGCTCGCCGATCGCGCCGTACAGTGACGGGTCGCCCGAATGCACGCGCGCGACGTCCTGACCTTTCGCGTGTGCGGCCGCGAGCAACGCGACGATCGCGTCGAGGTCGAGTTCGGCCGTGTTCACGACCTGCTCCGCGCGATGACCGTCGAGCACGGCGGCTGGCACGAGCGAGCCCGCATACAGGATCACCGGGCAGGTGCGCACGAGGCGCTGGCCCTTCACCGTGATCAGCTCCGGGTCGCCGGGGCCCGCGCCGATGAAATACACCGTCATCGAAATTTCTCCGTCAATTCGTTGGGTGGCCGCTGCGTCGCGTCAGGCGCGCGCGGCCGGATCGAGTGCGTCGATGAGTGCCGTGACCGAGTCGAACGCGCGGTCGGCATCGGGCAGCGGCGGCCGGCGCAGCATCACGACCGGCAGCCTGCGTTCGCGCGCGACGTCGAGCTTGGCCTCGGTGGCCGCGCCGCCGCTGTTCTTGCTGACGACGACGTCGATGCCCGCCAGCGCGAACAGCGCGCGCTCGCCGTCGAGCGTGAACGGCCCGCGGGCGGCGACGACTTGCGCACGAGCGTTGCCGGGATGCGCATCGAGGCAGCGCACGAGCCAGAACTGGTGTGGCGGAATCGCATCGAGATGCGCGAGCGGTTCGCGGCCGAGCGTGAACAGCGGGCGCCTGAACGGCGCGAGCGCGGCCTCGATACCGGCCC
>NZ_BCPP01000920.1:0-2834 GCF_016586125.1 Burkholderia sp. E168m23 | reverse complement strand
GGCATCGTGCTGGAAAACGCCTGAGCGGACCACGATGCATTCGATACAACTCGCCCTATGGATGGTCGCGGCACTGGTGCTCGTCGCGCTCGTATTCGACTTCATGAACGGCTTTCACGACGCGGCGAACTCGATCGCCACCGTCGTGTCGACCGGGGTGCTGAAGCCCCAGCAGGCCGTCGTGTTCGCGGCCGCGTTCAACGTGATCGCGTACTTCATCTTCCACCTGAAAGTCGCGCAGACCGTCGGTAAAGGCACGATCGACCCCGACATCGTCGACCATTACGTCATATTCGGCGCGCTGGTCGGCGCGATCGGCTGGAACGTGATCACCTGGTACTACGGGATTCCGTCGAGCTCGTCGCACGCGCTGATCGGCGGGCTCGTCGGTGCGGCGCTCGCGAAGTCGGGCTGGAGCTCGCTGAACATCGACGGGCTGCTGAAGACGATCGCGTTCATCTTCATTTCGCCGCTGCTCGGTTTCATCCTCGGTTCGCTGTTCATGCTCGGCGTGTCGTGGCTGTATTTCCGTACCGCGCCCAGCAAGGTCGACCGGCGCTTCCGCCGGCTGCAGCTGCTGTCGGCCGGGCTGTACAGCCTGGGCCACGGCGGCAACGACGCACAGAAGACGATCGGTATCATCTGGATGCTGCTGATCGCGAGCGGCTACGCGTCGGCGACCGCCGATGCGCCGCCGGCGTGGGTGATCGGCGCGTGTTACCTGTCGATGGGCCTCGGTACGCTGTTCGGCGGCTGGCGCATCGTGCGCACGATGGGCCAGAAGATCACGAAGCTCAAGCCGGTCGGCGGTTTCTGTGCGGAAAGCGGCGGGGCGATCACGCTGTTCGTCGCGTCGTTCCTCGGCATTCCCGTGTCGACCACGCACACGATCACCGGCGCGATCGTCGGTGTCGGCGCCACGCAGAAGCTGTCGGCCGTGCGCTGGGGTGTCGCCGGCAACATCGTGTGGGCGTGGGTGCTGACGCTGCCGGCGGCCGCGCTGTTCGCGGCCGGCGGGTGGTGGCTCGGGCACCAGATCTTCTGATCGCCGACGCCGCCTGATCGACGCGAAATGCGCCGCGAGCCGAAAGGCCGCGGCGCATTTTCTTTTGGGGGGGGCGGAAGGTTGCGGCGAAGCGGCAGCGGATACCGTCGACGTCACCGTCGCCCGGCAAGCAACAATCGATCAGTAACTGCCGGTCGCAAACCGTGCTATCGGATCGTCCGCCGTACTCGTGCGCGGGCTGACGGGTGCAGATTGCGTCGACGCACGCAATACCTGCACGGGCGCGGGCTCGATACTGCGTGCCGGCGTCGACGCGGTGGCGGGCGGCGGCTCTGCATCGAAGGCGGCAGCCTGGGCGGCCGTCAGCGCGGTCGTCGGAATCTGCGTGCCGACCTCCGCCGACGCGGCCGGTCCTGCATTGGCCGCCATCGCGGTTGCGCCGTCATTCACCGACGTGGCTTGCTGCTGGGCCGCCTGCATCCTCGGTGGCGGCGGTTCATACGGATCGGCGGCCGGTGCTGCCGGTGCAGCTGCGGCGGCCGTCACGACCGGCGTGCTCGGGATGGCCGGTGCCTGTGTCTGCGTTGCTCTTGCTTGCGACGACGCATACGCGGGCTGCCGCTGTGCGACGGCAGCCGTCACGACCACCGGAGCGGCCGCGACCACCGGCGGATTACGCGGCTCGTCACGCTTGGCCTCGTAAGTCGGCGCATCGAACGGCGTCGGGGCCGAGCGCGGCGGCGCGACGCGGCGAATGCCGTCGAATCGCTTGGCCCAGTACGGGTTCGTCAGGTAGTCGAGCCGTACGGTGCCGCCCGTCGACGGCGCGTTGACGAAGCGCAGCTTGCCGACATAGATGCCGACGTGCGAATGCGGCCGTCCGGTCGTATTGAAGAAAATCAGGTCGCCCGGCGCGATCTCGTCGGGTTCGACCGATACGCCGCGGCCGCTCATGTCGGCAGTCGTGCGCGGCAGGTTCACGTCGGCCGCGCGGCCGATCACGTAGCGCACGAGCCCGCTGCAGTCGAAGCCGCTCGTCGGCGTGTTGCCGCCCCAGCGATACGGGACGCCGACGAGGCTCATCGCCTGGATCGAGATTTCTTCCTGGCCGACGCTGTGGTCGACGAATTTCGGGAAATTGGCGGGCGCGGGGAATGCGCGCGGCGTCGTGATCTTCATCCCCGAAGCGGAACGCGATGCCGACTGCGGCGGCACGCTGGAACAGGCCGCAAGCAGGGAGACGACGGCGACGGGAACCCAGATTCGAAGCATGGCAAGGCGGGCGAGCGCGGCGCGCTCGCGAATCGTATGACAACAGATAGGCCCGATGGTAGACGCTCCAGCGGGGCTTAGGCAACCATTCTTGAGAATTTACTTGAAGTTTCGCGCGTAAACTGCGTTGTTGCGTGACGGGGCATTACCTTCGTTTTCGACCCCAAATAAAAACGGCGCTCCGGAAACGGAGCGCCGTGTGGCGTCGAAAGCCGGCCGGTCGGCCGGCGTGCGCGTTACAGAATGTCCGACGCGTAGTCGGCGAGCCGCGAGCGTTCGCCGCGTGCGAGGGTCACGTGGCCGCTGTGGCCCCAGCCCTTGAAGCGGTCGACGACGTAGGTCAGGCCCGAGCTGCCTTCGGTCAGGTAAGGCGTGTCGATCTGCGCGATGTTGCCGAGGCACACGATCTTCGTGCCGGGGCCCGCGCGCGTGACGAGCGTCTTCATCTGCTTCGGCGTCAGGTTCTGCGCCTCGTCGATGATCAGATACTTGTCGACGAACGTGCGGCCGCGCATGAAGTTCATGCTCTTCACCTTCAGGCGCGAGCGGATCAACT
>NZ_BCPP01000919.1:0-2841 GCF_016586125.1 Burkholderia sp. E168m23 | reverse complement strand
AATCGCCAGTTTAGAGCATTCACCGGCCCGCTTCGATGCCACGCACCACCGCTGCCCCCCTCTCCGCCGTGCCGCTCGCGCCGGGCGAACCGATCGCCTGCGACCTCTTCTGCACGGTGATCGACAATTTCGGCGACATCGGCGTGTGCTGGCGCGTCGCGCGCCAGCTCGCACACGAGCACGGCTGGCAGGTTCGCCTGTTCGTCGATGACCTGCACACGTTCGCGCGCCTGCTGCCGCAGGTCGATCCCGACGCGGGGCGGCAGACGGTCGACGCGATCGTGATCGAGCACTGGCATGCGGAAGTCGGCGACGCGCTGGACATCGCCGATGTCGTGATCGAGGCGTTCGCGTGCGAGTTGCCCGGCCCGTATCTCGCGGCGATGGCGCGGCGCGCGCGCCGCCCCGTGTGGATCAACCTCGAATACCTGAGCGCCGAGGACTGGGTCGCCGATTTCCATTTGCGGCCGTCGCCGCATCCACGCTATCCGCTACTGAAGACGTTCTTCTTCCCGGGCCTGTCGGCCGGCACCGGCGGCGTGCCGAAGGAGCGCGACCTCGACGCGCGCCGCGCGGCCTTCGACGCCGATCCGGCAGCCCGCGCCGCGTGGTGGCAGCGCGCGACCGGCGCCGCGGCGCCGGCGCCCGGCACGACGGTCGTCAGCCTGTTCGCCTACGAAAACCCGGCCGTCGACGCGCTGCTCGCGCAGTGGCGCGACGGCCCGTCGCCGGTCGTCGCGCTCGTGCCGACCGGGCGCCTGTCGCCCGCCGTCGCGCGCTTTTTCGGGGTCGAATCGTTCGCGGCGGGCGTACGGGCGCGCAGCGGCAACCTGACCGCCCATGGCCTCGCGTTCGTTCCGCAGGCCGACTACGATCCGCTGCTGTGGGTCGCCAATCTCAATTTCGTGCGCGGCGAGGATTCGTTCGTCCGCGCGCAGTGGGCGCGCAAGCCGTTCGTGTGGCACATCTATCCGCAGGCCGACGACGTGCACCTGCCCAAGCTCGATGCCGCGCTCGCGCACCTGTCGGCCGGCCTCGCCGATGCGCCGCGCGCCGCGCTCGAGCGGTTCTGGCATGCATGGAACAGCGCCGGCACGCCCGACTGGGCCGATTTCTGGCAACACCGCGCCGCGCTTGACGCGAATGCGCTCCGCTGGGCCGACGCGCTCGCGGCCGTCGGCGATCTCGCCGGAAAGCTGGCGGAATACGCAAAATCTCAGTTAAAATAAGCGGTTATCCGACGGCTGACCACGCAAGCGCTCGCGTTTGGGCTCCTGGCGCCCACCGGAACGCACCGCCGCTTGCGCCGTCAGCCGTTGCGCAACGCTCAGGCACCTATTTATTTGATTTGATCAGGACAGTTTTTTATGAAAACCGCACAGGAACTCCGCGTAGGCAACGTCGTGCAGATCGGCAGCGAAGCATGGGTCATCGCAAAAGCGGAATACAACAAGTCGGGCCGTAACTCGGCCGTCGTCAAGATGAAGATGAAGAACCTGCTGTCCAACGCAGGTCAGGAATCGGTTTACAAGGCTGACGACAAGTTCGAGGTCGTCGTGCTCGACCGCAAGGAAGTGACGTACTCGTACTTCGCCGACCCGATGTACGTGTTCATGGACGCCGACTACAACCAGTACGAAGTCGAAGCCGAAATGATGGGCGAAGCGCTGAACTACCTCGAAGACGGCATGGCTTGCGAAGTCGTGTTCTACAACGAGAAGGCGATCTCGGTCGAACTGCCGACGGTCCTCGTTCGCGAAATCACCTACACGGAACCGGCCGTCAAGGGCGACACGTCGTCGGGCAAGGTGCTGAAGAACGCGAAGCTGGCGACCGGCTTCGAGCTGCAAGTGCCGCTGTTCTGCAACACCGGCGACAAGATCGAAATCGATACGCGCACGAACGAATACCGCAGCCGCGCGTAATCGTCAGCGATTTCCGCATCGAACAAAGCGCCCTTCGGGGCGCTTTTTGTTTGTCTGGCGCCAACAGCTGCCACAAACCGGAGCCATGCGAAGCACAAAAGCCACCGGTAAAGATATTCAATTTGTATCATCGGTAACTGTTTTATAGCGCCGGAGAAATAATGCGCGTGACGCGTTCGGCGGGGCATAAAATCAGTCTTTAATCCGACATGCGGCTGCGGCCCGCTGGCCGACAGCCCGCCTCTCTTGACTCGACTCGCGTCCACCATGCCACACGCCCTGATTGTCGAAGACGATCCCAACAGCCTGTCAGGCCTCACCGCGCTGCTCGCCGCAGACGGCTTCTCGGTCGACACGGCCACGTCGCTCGCCGAAGCGCGCACGGCGCTCGGCCGCTCGATTCCCGACGTCGTGCTCGTCGACCTGAACCTGCCGGACGGCAGCGGGTTCGATCTGCTCCAGCACCTGCCGCAGCAACAGCCGAACGGCTCGCTGCCCGTGATCGTGCTGACGGGCAACGCGACGGTCGAGAGCGCCATCGAGGGCCTGCGTCACGGCATCTGGGACTACCTGCTGAAGCCGATCAACATCCCGCGCCTGCGCAGCCTGCTCGCGCGGATTCCCCGCCCGTACGAACTGATCGACGAAGTGCAGTCGCTGCGTGCGTCGCTGCGCCATCTCGGCCGCTTCGGCGCGCTGGTCGGCCGCAGCGACGCGATGCAGCACGTGTACGACATGATCGAGCACAACGCCCGCACCGAAACGGCCGTGCTGTTCTCGGGCGAAGCGGGCACCGGCAAGAAGCTGGCGGCGCGCACGCTGCACGACCTGAGCCGGCGCCGCAAGGGCCCGTTCGTGTCGTTCGACTGCCGCATGCTCGTGCAGGCCGGCCGGCACGGCGCGTCGCTCGACAGCG
>NZ_BCPP01000918.1:0-2842 GCF_016586125.1 Burkholderia sp. E168m23 | reverse complement strand
AAACTGGGATGTCCAGCGCGGTGGGGTTTTGCCGCGGCGGAAATGAAAAAGCCCGCATCGACATTGCTGTCGATGCGGGCTTGTAGCGCCTCTGGCAATTCGCTCCGTGCGGTGATGCCTAACCTGGCCCCGTGACCGGAGAAAACCTTACGGCACTTACTCCTGCCCCTGACTCGTCAGGAACTCCTCATAATTCCCGCCAAAGTCGAACAGCGTGCCGTCCGTCTTCACTTCGATGATCCGGTTCGCCAGCCCGCTCACGAACTCGCGGTCGTGCGACACGAAAATCAGCGTGCCTTCGAACTGCTCGAGCGCGATCTGCAGCGACTCGATCGACTCCATGTCCATGTGGTTGGTCGGCTCGTCCATCAGCAGCACGTTGTGGCGGCCGAGCATCAGCTTGCCCCAGATCATGCGGCCCTTCTCGCCGCCCGACAGCACCTTCACCGATTTCTTGATGTCGTCCGACGAGAACAGCAGGCGGCCCAGCGTGCCGCGCACCATCGTTTCGTCGTCGCCGTCCTTGCGGTACTGGTCGATCCAGTCCATCAGCGTGATGTCGTTCGGGAATTCCTCGTACGTGTCCTGCGGCATGTAGCCGACGTTCGCGTTCTCCGACCACTTCACGGTGCCGTGATCGAGCGGCAGCGCGCCGAGCAGCGAGCGCAGCAGCGTCGTCTTGCCCGCGCCGTTCTCGCCGATGATCGCGATGCGCTCTCCCGGCTGCACCGACAGGTTGAAGTTCTGGAAAATCGTGCGCTCGTACTTCTTGGTGATCTCTTCGGCGACCACCGCGACGTTGTGCAGCTTCTTCTCGAACTCGAAGCGGATGAACGGGTTCTGTCGCGACGACGGCTTGAATTCCTCGATCTTGATCTTGTCGATCTGCTTCGCGCGGCTGGTGGCCTGGCGCGCCTTCGACTTGTTCGCCGAGAAGCGGCGCACGAAGTCCTGCAGCTCGGCCACGCGCTCCTTCGCACGCGTATTCGCGGCGGCCTGGCGCTCGCGCGCCTGCGCCGACGCGAGCATGTAGTCGTCGTAGTTGCCCGGCCAGACCTTCAGCGTGCCGAAGTCCATGTCGGCCATGTGCGTGCACACCGAGTTCAGGAAGTGACGATCGTGCGAGATGATGATCATCGTCGAGTTGTACTCGTTGAGCGTCTGCTCGAGCCAACGGATCGAGTTGATGTCGAGGTTGTTGGTCGGTTCGTCGAGCAGCAGCACGTCCGGCTTCGAGAACAGCGCCTGCGCGAGCAGCACGCGCAGCTTCCAGCCAGGCGCGACGTCGGCCATCGTGCCGTTGTGGAACTTCTCCTCGATGCCGATGCCGAGCAGCAGCGCGCCCGCGCGCGCCTCGGCGTCGTAGCCGCCGTATTCGGCGAACTTGCCTTCGAGTTCGGCCGCGTGCATGTAGTCGTCGTCGGTGGCGTCCGGGTTCGCGTAGATCGCGTCACGCTCGGTCATCGCGGCCCACATCTCGGTGTGGCCCATCATCACGACGTCGAGCACGCGCACGTCTTCGTACGCGAACTGGTCCTGGCGCAGCTTGCCCAGGCGGACGTTCGGCTCCAGCGCGACGTTGCCGGCGCTCGGCTCGAGGTCGCCGCCGAGGATCTTCATGAAGGTCGACTTGCCACAGCCGTTCGCGCCGATCAGACCGTAGCGGTTGCCCTCGCCGAATTTGACCGAGATATTCTCGAACAAGGGCTTCGGCCCGAATTGCATCGTGATGTTGGCAGTAGAAAGCACGGCAGGTCCCGTAAGAGAGAAATCGACGGAAAACCGTGTATTTTAGCAGGTGTCGGAGAAACTGCCGACCGCACCGCCCCGGCGGCGTATTCCCGGCCCTCAGCCGCGGCGCCCGCCGGCCCGTCAACACGACGGCACGCGCCCCACCGCCGTCCTACCGGAATCCCGCATGCTCGCCAGCCAGCTTCGTGAACAACTCGTCGGCGCGTGGCGCCTCGTGTCCTACGAAATCCGCCCGCGCGACGGCGGGACCGTCACCTATCCGCTCGGCCGCGACGCGCGCGGCTGGATCCTCTACACGCCCGACGGCTACATGTCCGCGCAGTTGATGGCGGCCGGCCGCCCGCCGTACGCCGACGGCGACCTGCAGGGCGGCAGCGTCGAGGAGCGTGCGGCCGCGGCCCGCGGCTACATCGCGTATTCAGGCCCCTTTAATGTCGACGACGACGGCACGTTGACTCATGAAATGGACGTCAGCCTGTATCCGAACTGGATCGGCAACGTCCAGCAGCGTGTCGTCAGCCTGGACGGCGACCGGCTGCAACTCGGCACCGCCGGGCCAGTGCGGATCGGCGGCCGGGAGGTCGAACCGGTGATCGTCTGGGCGCGCGCGCGCCGCTGAGCACCTCGGCGGCGCCGCACGGCCAGCGCTCAGCCGGTCGCGGCAACGATGCCGAGCCGCCGCACCGCGGCACAAGCCGCTCCGACGGCTGCGCGCATCACTTGCCGGCCTTCTTGGCCGCTTTCTGCGCCGCCTGCGCCTTCATCTGCCCGAACAGTTCCGAGCACGGCACGTCGCGGTTGTTGCTCGGCGCGATCAGCGGGATCAGCGCCGCGAACGGGTTGATCAGCCCGAGCCCGACCATCGCGCCGGCGCGCAGCGCGAGCGCGCCCGCATCGACGCCGACCTTCGGGTTCTTGAACGTGCCCTTCGCATACAACGGCGAGCGCAGCGAGAAGATCCGGAAGCCCTTCGTGTGCGGATGGATCTTCAGGTCGAGCGATTCGTCGCGCAGGTTGATCGGGCCGTCGACGTTGATGAGCGCGTCGTCGGTATCGAGCGCGAAGACCTTCGGGTCGAGCATGCCGTCGG
>NZ_BCPP01000917.1:0-2847 GCF_016586125.1 Burkholderia sp. E168m23 | reverse complement strand
GAATCTTCGCTTCGAGCTGCTGCGCGCGTGCGAGGCCGAACGCTTCGGGCGTCTCGCCGGTTGCCGCTTCGCCGAAGAAATACGGCTGGTCGATGTGCACGATGTGCTCGACCTTCGATGGCATCTGCTCGTGCATGTAGCCCATCCCGCCGAGCGTGCCGCCCGCGATCGTCGAGCCGTGATAGCCGTTCTTGCGCGAGATCACGACCTTCTTCTGCGGCTTGCCCTGCACGCGCCAGTATTGATGCACGAGACGCAGCACGGTGTCGTTGCCTTCCGAGCCGCTGTTGCAATAGAAGAAGTGGTTGAAGCCGGCGGGCGTCACTTCCGCGAGCATCGCGGAAAGCTCGATCACCGGCGGATGCGTGGTCTTGAAGAACGTGTTGTAGAACGGCAGTTCCTGGATCTGGCGATACGCGGCGTCGGCGAGCTCCTTGCGGCCGTAGCCGACGTTCACGCACCACAGGCCGGCCATCCCGTCGATCACCTTGTTGCCGTCCGAGTCCCACAGATAGACGCCGTCGGCCTTCACGATCACGCGGCTGCCGGCGCGGTTGAGCGCGCCCATGTCGGAGAACGGGTGGATGTGGTGGGCGGCATCGAGCGCGCGAAAATCGGCGGTCGAGCGCGGCGGAAAAGCTTCATTTCGATCGGTCATGTTTTCTCCGTCAAACAGCGCCGCACGCTTATACGTGCAGCAGCAAGTGCCTGCGTTCCCACGAGCTGATCACGCGGAAGAACGCTTCATATTCGGTTTCCTTCAACGCCAGGTAGGCCTTCACGAACTTGTCGCCGAGGATGCCGGCGAGCGGCTCGCACGCGGCCATCAGCGAGATGCCTTCCTCGAGGTTGCGCGGCAGCTGGTACGGCAGGTCGTAGCCGTCCGATGCGATCGGCTCGGTCGGCGCGAGCTGTTGCGTCATGCCGAGATAGCCGGCGGCGAGCGTCGCCGCGAACGCGAGGTACGGGTTGCAGTCGACGCCCGGAATCCGGTTCTCGATGCGGCGCGCGATCGGGCTCGACTGCGGAATGCGAAAGCCCACCGTGCGGTTGTCGTAGCCCCACTGCACGTTGATCGGCGCGGCCATGAAACGCGACAGGCGGCGGTACGAATTGATGTAAGGCGCGAAGATCGGCATCAGCGCCGGCGTGTACTTCTGCAACCCCGCCAGATAGCTGCGGAACAGCGGCGACACGGCGCCGTTTTCGTCGGCGAACAGATTGCGCCCGGTGCGCATGTCCGCAAGGCTCTGATGAATGTGCATCGCGGAACCCGGTTCGTTTTCCATCGGCTTGGCCATGAAGGTCGCATACATGTTGTGACGCAGCGCGGCCTCGCGCACCGTGCGCTTGAACAGGAACACCTGGTCGGCCAGCGGCAGCGCGTCGCCATGCACGAAGTTGATCTCCATCTGCGCGGCGCCGACTTCGTGAATCAGCGTCTCGATATCGAGCCCCTGCATTTCGCAGTACTCGTAGATGTCCTCGAACAGCGGATCGAACTCGTTGACCGCCTCGATCGAATACGACTGGCGGCCCGTTTCCGCCCGCCCCGTGCGGCCGACGGGCGGACGCAGCGGCAGGTCGGGGTCGGCGTTCATGTCGACCAGATAAAACTCGAGCTCGGGCGCGACCACGGGTTTCCAGCCCTTCGCCTCGTACAGGTCGAGCACGCGGCGCAGCACGTAGCGCGGCGAGATCTCGACCGGCGAGCCGTCGAAATGCACGCAATCGTGGATCACCTGCGCGGTCGGATCGACCGCCCACGGGATCAGGCAGATCGTCGACGGATCGGGCACGCACACCATGTCGGGATCGGTCACGCCGGTCAGCGTGCCGTCCTCCGGATAGTCGCCGGTGACGGTCTGCACCATCACGGCCTGCGGCAGGCGCATCGATTCGCCGGATTCGAACTTGTTGCGCGGAATGATCTTGCCGCGCGCGATGCCGGCCATGTCGGGAATGATCGCCTCGACTTCGGTGATACGGTGCTGTCGCAGGAATTCGCTCAGTTCGGGTTGCATGATCGGCCTCGTTGGTCGATGTCGATGTCGGATGCGGCCGGCGACGGCGTCGCGCCGCCAGCAGCATGCATGCGGTGCGTCATGCGCGCGCGGCACGCCGCGCCGAATGCCGCGAAGATGTCGCGCGACAGCGGCTGCTCCGCGTAGCGCCATTCGGGATGCCACTGCACGCCCAGCGCGAATGCACGCGCGCCGCGCACGCTGACGGCCTCGACGAGCCCGTCGGGCGCGCTCGCTTCGACCGCGAGCCCGGTGCCCAGCCGCGCGATGCCCTGGTCGTGCAGGGAATTGACCGTCGCCTCGTGCGCGCCGCGCGCGACCCGCTGCAGCAGGCCGCCTGGCGCGAGCTGCACGACGTGCGCGGGACCGTACTGCCGTTCGAGCGGATCGGCCGGCCGTTCGCGATGGTCGTCGAAACCGGTCGTCGCATGCAGCCGCTGATGCAGCGTGCCGCCGTACGCGACGTTCAGCTCCTGCATGCCGCGGCAGATCGCGAGCACCGGCACGCCTGCGTCGATCGCCACGCGGATCAGCGGCAACGCGGTCGCGTCGCGCGCCGGATCGTGCAGCGTGTCGGGCGCGCTGGCGGTGCCGCCGTAATGATGCGGTTCGACGTTCGAATAGCTGCCGGTCAACAGCAGCCCGTCGATTGCCGCGACGATCGCGTCGGCCGGCTGCCGCGCGCCGAGCGCGGGCAGCACGAACGCCAGCGCGCCGGCGCCGTCGACGACGGCGGCGAGGTACTTCTCACCCGCCGTGTGGTTCGGATGGGCGCCGCGCAAGATGCGGTCGGCGGTGACGGCTACGATCGGTCGTGCGCGCA
>NZ_BCPP01000916.1:0-2854 GCF_016586125.1 Burkholderia sp. E168m23 | reverse complement strand
GGTGCGCCAGCCGACGTTCGCGAACCGCTTGTCGAAGCCCGCGCCGGTCGCCGCCTGCTCGCGACTGAACGCGATGTGGTCGTAGCGCAGCCCGCTCACCCACGCGAGCCGCGGCAGCACCTCGAGCCGGTTCTCCGCGAATACCGCCGCCTGCCGTGCGCGCGTGCTGAATTGCGGCACGGTCGGGTCCGGGCTCGTGAACACACCAGGATCGAAGCCGTGCGCGGGCACCGTCGTTTCGCCACCATACGGCGAATTGTTGGTACCGCTGAACGTGATCTGGCTGAATTCCGTGCCGACGACGAAACGGTTCGCGCGACCGAACAGCATCCCGTCGAAACGCGCGCTCAGCCGATCGCCGATCTGCCGCTGATGATGGCCGATGTCGAGATAGTCGCCGCGCGTGACGCGTCCCGTCGCGAGGTCGAGCACATATGACTCGGCGTTACGCCAGTGACGGTTCGATGTCAGGTAGTAGAGCTGGTTGCTGATCGTCACGCCGGGCGCGGGCCGGTAGCTGGCCGACAGGCGCGTCCACTGGTCGTAGTACGAAATCGTCGCGTCGCCGACCGTGTAGTTCAGCTTGCGCAGCGACGGATCGAGCACGCCGTGCGGCGCCGGCACGCCATAGTAGGTCGCCGGCATCTGGCGCCCGTAGTCGTAGTCGAGCGTCAGCGTGAGCTGCGGGCTCACGTCGAATGTCAGCGCGCCGCCGATGGCCGTCGTATGGGTGTCGGCCCGCTCGGCGAGACCGTTCGCACGCGCATCGCTTGCGTAGAAGCGGTACGACAGCCGCGGGCCGAGCGCGCCCGTCGTATCGAACGCGAAGCGCTTCGCGCCGTCGGGGCCGACGCCCGCCTGCAGCGTCGTCTCGCGCGTGCGCTGCGGCCGCTTCGGCACCACGTTCACGACTCCGCCGATCGCCCCTTCGCCGTACAGCACCGATGCCGGGCCGCGCAGCACCTCGATGCGCGCGACCGACCACGTGTCGAACGGAAACGTGATCGTGCCGGCCGCCGGCATCAGCCGCACGCCGTCAAGCAGCGTCATCACCGATTCCTGCCCGCTGAAGCCGCGCACGCTCAGTGCGGTGCCGCCGGTGCCCGGTGCGATCGCGCTCGCAAAGCCGGCCGTGCGCGTGACCGCGTCGAGCACCGTGCGATCGCCGCGTGCGTCGATCGTGTCGGCCGTGACGGTTTCGACGCTCGCGGGCGTGTCGAGACTGGCAAGCCCGAGCCGCGAGCCCGTTTCGAGCGGTTGCGTCAGCGGATCGGCCGGCGCGGACGACGCGGTGACGTTGATCGCCGGCAGCGCGTGCCGGTCATCCGGCGCCGACGCCGCAGCTTCGGCGGCCAGCGCGCCGGTGGTGGCCATCGCGCAGCCCAGCAAGGTCGTGCAACTGCGTGCCGCGCATGCGCGCCAGGCGCCCGTGTTCCGGCGCGGCGCGGCATGGCGCCGCGCCCCGCGCGCCGGGGTATGTCCGGTTCTCGTCACGTCGTATCGATCTTCGTTGGTGTCGCCGCACGCGGCCGGCCCGGGTAGCCCGGCCGGCCGGCGACGAAAACGTCAGATGATACAATATATCAACTTGATCCGTCAGGGTTTCGACAGCTTGAGTTATCGCCCCGCGCGGCTACAGCGGCAAGTCGAACTTGTCGCGCTACGGCCGGTTACGTGCCGCGAACGCGAGCATCCGCGCACGCGCATGCCCGCCGCGCGCCTCGTCGAGGCCGCGCACAACCTCGCGCGCGGGGCTCCGCAACGCGGCCGCAAGTCGGTTGCACGCTAGCCGCCACCCCGCTCAACCGCCGGTCTTGAACGCCGGCAACTGCTGCCCGAGCCGCGCGCCCATCTCCGCGCCGAGCGCCTGCAGCGCATTGAACGGCCGGATCATCACCTCGAAGTCGACGATCCGGCCGTCGTCGTCGAAGCGGATCATGTCGATTCCCTTCAACGCCTTGTCGCCGATGGTCGCGCCGAACTCCAGTACGACGCTCTTGCCGTCGTCGGTCGCGAACTGGCGGTGATACGTGAAGTTCTCGAGGATCGTGATCACCGTGCGCAGCGCCATCAGCAGCGCGGGTGCCGGCCCGTACGGCTTGAACGCCATCGGCGAACGGAACGTGGCGTCCGGATGGACGATCGATTCCAGCGTGCCGAAATCCTTGCGTTCGACCATCGCGTGCCATGCGTCGAGCGATTTCGCGACGGCGGGATGAACATTCAGCGGCGAGTGCGTCATCGCAGTCTCCAGTAACGTGGTTGGACGGGGGAAGAAACGAATCGGTATCAAAGGGTCGCGGCCAGCGTCGTGCCCTGGTGAATCGCGCGCTTCGCATCGAGTTCGGCGGCCTCGCATGCGCCGCCGATCAGATGCACGCGGCATCCGGCTGCCTGCAGTTGCTCCGCCAGCTCGCGCGACGGCTCCTGCCCCGCGCAGATCACCACGTTGTCCACCGGCAGCATCTGCTCGACGCCGTCGATCGTCACGTGAAGACCTTCATCGTCGATGCGCCGGTACGTGACCGCCGACGACATCCCGACGCCGCGCGCCTTCAGCGCCGTACGGTGAATCCATCCGGTGGTCTTGCCGAGCCCGTCGCCGACCTTCGACGCCTTGCGCTGCAGCAGATGTACGTGCCGCGCCGCCGGCTCGGGCCGCGCGACACCCAGCCCGCCGGCATTCGCATACGACCGGTCGACACCCCATTCGCTGAAGAACCGGTCAGCGTCGACACGTTCGCCAGCGTCGCGATGAACGAGATATTCGGCGACGTCGAAGCCGATGCCGCCCGCGCCGACGATCGCGACGCTGCGGCCCACGGCCTTGTCGTCGCGCAGCACGTCGAGATAG
>NZ_BCPP01000915.1:0-2857 GCF_016586125.1 Burkholderia sp. E168m23 | reverse complement strand
ATCCACCAACTCGTGCATCCACAGGTCGCGCTCCGCATGCCAGTCGATCTGGCCGCCGGTGCGTCGATAGACGATCACGCTCTTCACCGCTTCGCAGCCGCCCAGCGCGATCGCCTCGTCGGCGATGCTCTTGAGCGGCAGCGTCTTGCCGCCACGCGCCTGTTCGTCGGCGGTGATCAGCGCGACCGCGCCGACGTCGACAAGCCGCTCGTTCAGCGATTTCGCGGAGAAGCCGCCGAACACGACCGAGTGCGTCGCGCCGATGCGCGCGCAGGCCTGCATCGCGACGATGCCTTCGATCGACATCGGAATGTAGATGACGACGCGGTCACCCTTGCCGATCCCGCGTTTCTTCAGCGCATTGGCGAAGCGCGACACGCGCGCGAGCAGGTCCGCATAGGTGACGCGGGTGACGGTGCCGTCGTCGGCCTCGAAGATCACCGCGACGCGCTCGCCGTTGCCGGCTTCGACGTGGCGGTCGAGGCAGTTGTACGACGCGTTCAGCTCGCCGTCGTCGAACCATGTGTAGAACGGCGCGTTGCGCTCGTCGAGCACCTTGGTGAACGGCTTGTGCCACGTGAGGCCTTCGCGCGCGAGACGCGCCCAGAAGCCTTCGTAATCCTGCTCGGCCTCGGCGACGAGCGCGCGGTAGGCCGGCATGCCGGAAATGGTCGCCGTCTTCTCGAGCGCCGCGGGCGGCGCGAACTGACGGGTTTCGTGAAGAACCGATTCAATCGCAGACATCGACTACCCCTTGGTGAACATGAATCCTCTGCATGGCGGCGCGATCGTGCGCGCCGCGCGTCGTCCTGGCCGGCGCCTGCGCGCCGCTGTCTCCCACCACCTGCACGCGACCGCGAAGGCCTGCGCACGATGCTGCACCGCACCACATCACGCGAACGTGACTCGCAGCCCGGCAGTTTCCACGATAAGCGCTCCAACTTACCCGTCACTTACGCGGCATGGCCGTGTCGTGCGCCGGGCGGCGCGCATCGAGGGCGGCTTTACGCTGTTACAACCGCGACCCTACAATCCTAACTGAACTCGCCTTCCGGACTCCAGCTTGAATCGCTACGCCCTCTTCCTCATCCTGTCGATGCTGTTCGTCGGCAGCAATGTCGGTATCGGTAAATCCATCGTTGTATTCGTTCCCGTCGCCATCCTCGCCACGCTGCGCTTCGTGATCGCGATCGCCGTGCTGTGGCCGCTGTTCAGCCCCGTGAAGATGCGCGCGGTCAAGCGCGGCGAATGGCTGAACCTGTTCCTGCAGGCGTTCTTCGGCACCTTCATGTTCACGCTGCTGATGCTCAACGGCGTGCAGCGCACGAGCGCGGTGGCCGCGGGCGTCATCACGAGCACGATCCCGGCGATCGTCGCGCTGTTCGCGTGGCTGATCCTGCGTGAAAAACCGAACGGCCGTGCACTCGTGTCGATCGCGCTCGCGATCGTCGGCGTCGTGACGATCAACCTCGCCAACGGCGGCGCGGCCGACCACGGCGCGCAGGGTGACGCGTCCGGCTCGCTGGCGGGCAACCTGCTGATCCTCGGCGCGGTGTGCTGCGAATCGATCTACGTGATCCTGTCGCGCCGGCTCACGCAAACGCTCGCGCCGATCGACATCTGCGCGTACACCCACCTGTTCGGCCTGTTCCTGATGCTGCCGCTCGGCGCAACCGCGCTGTGGCGCTTCGATTACACGAGCGTGCCGGCCGGCACCTGGGCGCTCGTCGTCTGGTACGGGCTGTCGGCCAGCATCTTCTCGTTCTGGCTGTGGATGAAGGGCATCCGGCACGTACCAGGCAGCCTCGCCGGCGTGTTCAGCGCGGTACTGCCGATCGCCGCGGCCGCGTACGGCATCGCGTTCCTCGGCGAGCGCCCGACGCTCGCGCACGGCATCGCGCTCGCGTGTGTCGTCACCGGCATCGTGCTCGCGAGCCTGCGCGTGAAACGCGTGCCGGCGGCCGCTTCCTGATCCGTCCCCGGCAGTGCCGGCGCGTCGCTGCAGCGGCGCCGGCCGACGCGTTACAATAGCGCGCCTTTTCAAGATTACCCCCGATACCTGCGCACCGCGCCCGTACCCCGACATGTCCGCCCCGCATTCGTCCGGCCATCCCGGCCGCCGCCCGCTTCGCCCCCTTCCCGCGCTGATTTTCATGAGCCGCTGGCTCCAGGTCCCGCTTTACCTCGGCCTGATCGTCGCGCAGGGCGTCTACGTGTTCCTGTTCCTGAAGGAAGTCTGGCACCTGCTGTCGCATGCGACCGGCCTCGACGAAATCAGCGTGATGCTCGCGGTGCTCGGCCTGATCGACGTGGTGATGATCTCGAACCTGCTGATCATGGTGATCGTCGGCGGGTATGAAACGTTCGTGTCGCGGCTCGGCATCGAGGGCCACCCCGACGAGCCCGAGTGGCTCGACCACGTGAACGCGGGCGTGCTGAAGGTCAAGCTGTCGATGGCGCTGATCAGCATTTCGTCGATCCACCTGCTGAAGACCTTCATCAACCCCGACCAGCACACGACGCACGCGATCATGTGGCAGGTAATCATCCACGTGTCGTTCCTCGTGTCGGCGCTCGTGATGGCGTGGGTCGATCGCCTGACGACGCACACGCACCCGGCCCATTTCCACGAGGCGCACGCGCCCGCGGCGTCCCGACCGGCGGCCTGAACCGTCGGCAAACCCTTCCCCACTGTCCCCACAGAGTCTCAGCCATGACCGTCATCAAACAGGAAGACCTGATCCAGAGCATCGCGGATTCGCTGCAGTACATCAGCTACTACCACCCGCTCGACTACATCCAGGCCCTTGGCCGCGCGTACGAGCTGGAAGAGAGCCCGGCGGCGAAGGACGCGATC
>NZ_BCPP01000914.1:0-2863 GCF_016586125.1 Burkholderia sp. E168m23 | reverse complement strand
GCGCTGATCGATCTCGCGCTGTTTCGCTCGCGCGTGTTCGGTGCGGCAGCCGGCACGCAGTTCCTGTCGAACGGCGCGCTGTATGCAGGCCAGATGCTGATTCCGGTGTTCCTGATCCAGGCATGCGGGCGCTCGCCGGGCGAGATGGGCTGGCTGCTCGCGCCGCTCGGGCTCGGCATGCTCGTCACCTATCCGTCGATGGGCGCGCTGACGAGCCGGTTCGGCGTACGCCGGCTGGCCGCCGCCGGTGCGTTGCTCGCACTCGTCGCCACGCTGCCGCTCGTGTTCCTCGCGCTGACCGGCTACGATCCGCGCGTGCTCGTCCCGGCGCTGTTTCTGCGCGGCATGGGCCAGAGTGCGATCGGCGCGCCGTCGATCGCCGCCGCGTATGCATCGGTCGAACGCCGCGACCTGCCGATGGCGACCACGTCGCTCAATATCGTGCAGCGGCTCGGCGGCCCGACGTTCACCACGCTATGCACGCTGTTCCTCGCGTGGCGGCTGCAGGCCGAAGCGGCGTCGGTCGGCGGCACGCCGGCCGTCGCGTATGCATGGGCGTTCGGCCTGCTGTGCGCGCTGCATGCGGCGAGCTTCGCGACGACGCTGCGGCTGCCGTTGCGCTCGGCCGGTGCAGGCGGCGGCGACTGACGAACCGGCAACGCACCGGCCGGTTCGCGCCGAACCCGGGCGGCGCCGCGTGCGCGGCCTCCCGCTACGGCAGCCACATCGGCACGATCGACGCCACCAGCAGCACGCCGAGCCCCGCATTCAGGCAGCGCCACTGCCGCTCCGTGCGCAACACGCGTGCGAACAGCAGCCCGGCGAAACACCACAGCGACAACGACGCCATCGCCGCCACGCCGAATGCAAAACCGAGCAGCACGCCGAGCCGCGCCGGCCCCGACGCGAGCGCCGCAAACGACGCGGCCGCACCGAGCGTCATCGCCCAGCCTTTCGGGTTGTGCCACAGCATCCACACGCCGCTGACGAACCCTTGCGGCCGGTGCACGTCGACATCGAGGCGCGGCTTGCCGCCACGACCGATGCGTAACGCCAGCCATATCAGGTACGCCGAGCCGACCGCCTTCATCACGAGCTGCAACGCGGGCAGCGCGAGCAGCACACTGCCGAGCCCGGCGGCGGCCGCCGCCGCCATCGACGCCAGGCCCGCGGCGATGCCTGCCATCAGCGGCAGCGAACGCCGATAGCCGAAATGGGCGCCCGATGCGGTCGCCAGCGTCGTCGCGCCACCCGGCGTCACGGTGGACACGATCACGAACAGCAGCAGCGGCAGATAGTCGTGAAGCGGCACGAGGGCTCCCGGTCGTCGTGATCGAAGCCCCGTTTTTACCTGCGATTCTTGCATTACGACAGCGAAACATTTTGATGCCTGTCATTAGCGGTCATAATGCGACGCATGACACGCAATCTCGACCTCGCGCTGCTGCGCGCATTCGTCTCGGTCGCCGATCATCGCAGCATGACGGCGGCCGGCCACGCGCTGCACCTGACGCAAGGCGCGATCAGCCAGCAGGTTGCGCGGCTCGAAATGCTGTCCGGCCCGCTGTTCGTCCGCGAGCATCGCAACCTGCTGCTGACGGCGGCCGGCGAGCGGCTGCTCGAACAGGCGCGACGGCTGCTCGCCGCCCACGATGCGCTGCTCGCCGAGCTGACCGCCGGCGCGGTGGAAGGCACGGTACGTGTCGGTGCGCCGCAGGATCTGGTCGGCACCTGTCTCGCGCCGATCCTGAAAAGCTATACCCACGCGCATCCGCGGGTCGCGCTCACGCTCGTGTGCGCGGCGTCGCCGGAGCTGCGGCGCGGGCTCACGCACGGCAACCTGGACGTCGCGCTGATCGAGGCCCCGGTCGGGTCGTCGCGCGGCGAGTGCATCGCCGTCGACCGGCTGGTCTGGGTCGGCGCGAAAGGCGGCACCGCGCACCGGCACTCGCCGCTGCCGGTATCGATGGTCGCGCAGACCTGCGCATTCCGCCCGACGGTGCTCGACGCACTGCGCGGCTGCGATCGCCCGTGGCGCACCGTGTTCGAGAACGGCAGTTTCGATGCCACGGCCGCGACCGTGCGCGCCGATCTCGCCGTGACCGTCTGGCTCGCGTCCACCGTGCCGCCCGACCTCGAGATCCTGCCGGCCGGCGGCGGCCTGCCCGCCCTGCCGAATTTCTCGAT
The DNA here is from genome assembly GCF_016586125.1 of Burkholderia sp. E168m23. NCBI lineage: Bacteria > Pseudomonadati > Pseudomonadota > Betaproteobacteria > Burkholderiales > Burkholderiaceae > Burkholderia > Burkholderia sp. E168m23. Next base: position 676 of record NZ_BCPP01000914.1, on the reverse strand, counting down.
CAACCTGCATGTGCCGCGCGGCCAGCACACGCCGGCCGCGACGGAACTGGCCCGCTACCTGCGCAACGGTTTCGCGCGCCTGCGCGCGCTCGCGTAGCGCCGCATCGCGCTACACCGTGCCCGGCTCCTGCGGCGCGGGCGTCGTGCCCGCCGCCTCCAGCGCCTGATGCAGCGTGGCGAAGATGCACGACGCGCCGACCACCTCGGTGATCCCGTGACGATCCATGTCCGCACGCAGATAGCGGTTCACGCGCCCGAACAGCACGCCGATCCCGCGCGCATGCAGCGCCCTGACGAGATCGGCCAAGGTCCGCGCGGCCGAATAGTCGACATCGGTGATCGCGCCCGCGTCGACGACGAACCAGCGCGGCGGCAACGGTGCCGCGTCGACGAGTTCGGTCACTTCGGCAGCGAACAGGTGATCGTTCGCGAAGAACAGGTCGGCGCCGAACCGGTAGACGATCAGCCCCGGCGCCGTCATCGCGCCGCGCCGGGTCGGCACCGGCTGCCAGCGCCCGTTGCCGGCGACCGGTTCGAGCACCATCGTGTGCGGCTGGTAGCTGTGGCGCACGTGCCGCATCAGCGACAGCGCGACGGCCAGCAGGATGCCCTGCTCGACGCCGACCGTCACGACGGCCGCGGCCGTGATCAGCGCAAGCGTGAATTCGCCGGGGCG
>NZ_BCPP01000913.1:0-2867 GCF_016586125.1 Burkholderia sp. E168m23 | reverse complement strand
GGATGTAGTCGCGCACGCCGGTGCCATCCGGCGTCGGGTAGTCCGAGCCGAACACGCGCAGCTTTTCCAGCTTGCCGACCGCGACCTGCGCGACGTACGGCATCAGGTTGTTCGGGATGCCGGCAGGGTCCTCGCCGATCAGCCCGCTCGCGTGCGCGCCGACCGGGTTGAAGTAGCGCAGCGTCGCGATCCGCCACGACGGGTCCGAGACTTCGAGATCGCGCAGGATCTGCTCGGCGATCAGCTTCGACTGGCCGTACGGGTTCGTCGCGGACAGCGGGAACGATTCGTCGATCGGCGAGCGTTCGGGCACGCCGTACACGGTCGCGGACGAGCTGAACACGAACTGCCTGACGTTGCGCTCGCGCATGACCTTCAGCACGGCGAGCAGCCCGCCGATGTTGTTCTGATAGTACTCGAGCGGCTTCGCGACCGATTCGCCGACGGCCTTGAGCGCCGCGAAGTGAATCGTGCCGGTGATCGGATGCGCGTCGAATACCTTTGCGAGCGCGGCTTCGTCGCACACGTCGACCTGGTGGAATGCGGGCGTCTTGCCCGTGATCCGCTCGATCCGGCGCACCGATTCGGCCTTGCTGTTGACGAGGTTGTCGACGATCACGACGTCGTAGCCGTTGTCGAGCAGCTCGACGGCCGTGTGCGAGCCGATATAGCCCGCGCCGCCGGTAACGAGGATGGTGCCTTTAGCGGTCATTGCTGGTGCGCTCCTTCAGAGTGTGAATCCTGTCAACGAATGGATGGTCTCCCTGTAGCGTTCGACGACCTGCTGTTCGTCGAATTCCGCCGCGACCTTGTGCCGGCCGCGTGCGCCCATCGCCGCCCGGCCTTGCGGCCCGAGCGCGATCATGCGATTCAATTGTTCGGCAAGGCTCGCGCTGTCGCGCACGCGGCACAGGTAGCCCGTTTCGTCGTCGGCGACGACGTCGCGGCAGCCCGGCACGTCGGTCGCGACGATCGGGCGGCCCATCGCCGATGCCTCCATCAGCGTGCGCGGCACGCCTTCGCGGTACGACGGCAGCACGACGCAGTCGGCCGCCGCGATGTGCGGTCGCACGTCGTGCGCTTCGCCGAGATACTCGACGATGCCTTCGCCGACCCACGCGTCGACGTCCGCGCGACCGATCGCGCTCGGATTGTCGACGCCGAGCGGCCCGAGCAGCTGGAAGCGCGCGTTCGGGAAGCGCTCGCGCACGAGACGCGCGGCCTCCACGTATTCGCGCACGCCCTTGTCCCACAGCAGTCGCCCGATCAGGATGAAGACGGGTGCGTCGCCGCCCGGCAGCGGCACGGGCGAGAACTGTTCGAGATCGACGCCTTCGCCGTGCAGCAGCCGCGCACGGTCGGGATGCGCGAGCAAGCGCTCGTCGGTGAAGGTCGCGAGATCGTCGCGGTTCAGGAACCACACCTCACGCGGGAAGCGGAACGCGAACCGGTACAAGCGCTTCGCGACGCTCGCCGCGCGGCTCTTCTGGATGAACACGTAGCCGAGGCCCGTCGTCACGGCGATCGACGGCACGCGCGCGAGCCACGCGGCCACCGAGCCGTAGATGTTCGGCTTGATCGTGTAATGGAACACGAGATCGGGCCGCAGCGCGCGGTAGTGACGCACCAGCGCGGCGAGCGTGCCGAGATCCTCGCGCGGGCTCGTGCCTTTGGATGCGACGGCAAGCGCCACGTAGCGACAGCCCATCTGCTCGAGCAACGGCACCGTGCGGTCGTGCGGCGCGATCACCACGACCTCGGCGCCGCGCGCGACGAGCGCACGGATCAGCCCGTGGCGATACGTATGGATCGCCCAGGCCGTGTTGCAGACGAGCGCGATGCGCAGCGGGGAGGTGGCGGACATGAAAAAAAGAAAAAATAAAGCGTCGAAATGGGCGAACGGGGCCGGGTACGCGTCAGGCGGACGGTCGCGCGGCGAACAGCGCCTGCTTGATGCGCTGCAGCGTACGGTACGGCGTCACGAAGTGCAGCAGGTTCTTGGCGAGGCCGGCCCAGTCGTACGGGTTCAGCACGTTGAAGTGGCGCAGCAGCAGCGTGAGCGTCGATACCAGCTGGCGCCGACGCTTGGTCGCGCTGATCCCGCCCTCGTTAAGCTCGTAATACAGGCCGAGTTCCGGCAGGTTCGCGCAATCGTAGCGTTGCATTAACCGTAAAAAAAGATCGAGATCCTCGGCCGCGCGGTACTTCGCCCGATAGTTGCCCACTTCGCGCACGGCGTCGATGCGCAACATCACAGACGGATGCACGAGCGGCGAGCGCAGGAAGCGCGTGCGGCGCAGCGTGCGCGGATCGGCGGGGGGCGTCAGCATGAAACGCGGCTCGCCGGCGCGCGACACGACCTGCGTCCACATGCCGACGCAGGCCACGCGCGGATGGGCATCGAGATAGGCGCGTTCTTTCGCCAAGCGCTGCGGCGCGGCGAGATCGCCCGCATCGATGCGGGCCGCGTAGCGGAAGCCGCGGGCCGCGAGCGCGTCGATGCCGGCCGCCAGCGCACGTTCGATGCCGCCGTTCCGGGGCATGCGCAGCACGTCGATCGCGAGGCCCGGCAGGTCGGGCGCGACGATCGGCGGCGTGCTGCCGTCGTCGACGATCAGCACGTGCACGGGCGCATCCTCGCGAAACGACGCGAGGGTCCGGACGACGTCGTCGTGCCCGTTGTAGGCCGGCATCAGCACGGCCACGTCGTCGAGCGGGGGCGGGCAATCAGGGGACGTCATGTTCGCAGCTTGAAACGGATGTAATAAAAGTTGACGGCAGCAGCAGCCAGATAGCCGGCCGCCAGCCCGACGAGCGCGCCGTACAGGCCGAGCCGCGGGATCGCGAACAGGTTGACGAGCGCGGCG
>NZ_BCPP01000912.1:0-2868 GCF_016586125.1 Burkholderia sp. E168m23 | reverse complement strand
GAACTGGCCGCCGTAGCCGCGCGCGCCGGCCTCCTTGTAACGCCAGTGCGCGGCGACGCCGTACTCGGCGAAACGATGCATCTCCTGCGTGCGGATCTGCACTTCGAACGCACGGCCGTCGTCGCCGATCACGACCGTATGCAGCGACTTGTAGCCGTTCGGCTTCGGCCGCGAGATGTAGTCGTCGAATTCCTTCGGCACCGGCTGCCACAGGTGATGCACGATGCCCAGCACCGCGTAGCAATCCTTGATGTCGGGCACGATCACGCGAAACGCGCGCACGTCGTACAGCTCGGAGAAGTCGAGCTCCTTGCCGCGCATCTTGCGCCAGATGCTGTAGATATGCTTCGGCCGGCCGCTCACGTCGGCCTGGATGTGCGCTTGCGCGAGCTCGTGCTGCAGCCGCGCGATCGCCTGCGTGACGTACGCCTCGCGCTCGATGCGCTTCTCGTCGAGCAGCTTCGCGATCCGCTTGTAGGTGACGGGATCCTCGAAGCGGAACGCGAGATCCTCGAGCTCCCACTTCAGTTGCCAGATGCCGAGACGGTTCGCGAGCGGCGCATAGATCTCGAGCGTCTCGCGCGCGACGTCGGGCGGCGGATCGAGCTTCGCGGCCGCGTAGTAGCGCAGCGACTGCAACCGCGACGCGAGCCGGATCAGCACCACGCGGATGTCCTGCGCGAAGGCGAGCAGCATCTTGCGCAGCGCCTCGATCTGCGTGCGCCGCTCTTCCGCCGCGTCGCGCCCGAAGTCGGGCTTCGCGGCGTTCTGCGCGGCGCGCAGGCTGACGGTGCCGAGCCGCAACAGCTTGCGCACGTCGGACACGAGCCGCGCGACTTCGTCGCCGAAACGCTCGGTCAGCTCGCGCTCGGGGTCGCTCAGGTGCGGCGTCAGCACGAACAGCGCGGCGGCCTGCATCGCGGACGGATCGACGTTCAGCGTACGCATGATCGCCGCCGTGCCCGCCGAGTGATCGGCGAGCAACTCGCCGGACGACAGGCGCGCGTCGCCGGCCCGCTCGCGCACGAACGCGAGCACGTCGTCGAACGACGGCGCCGCGACGGGAGAGGCGGAAACGGATTCGGTCATTGCACGGCCTGCCGGAATACGGTCATCGTCGGATAACGCTCAGCTCCGCTGCGCGGCGACGACCACGATCTCGACGAGCAGCGCCGGATCGGCGAGCTTCGCCTCGACGGTGGCGCGCGGCGGCGTGTTGCCCGGTGCGACCCATGCGTCCCACTCCGCATTCATGCCTTCGAAGTTCGCGAGATCCGAGATGTAGATCTGCACCGACAGCAGATGCGCCTTGTCGCTGTTCGCTTCGGCGAGCAGGCGGTCGATGTGGCCGAGCACTTCGCGCGTCTGGCCGCGGATGTCCTGCGTGGTGTCTTCGGCGATCTGGCCGGCCAGATACACGGTACCGTTGTGGATCGCGGTTTCGGAGAGACGGGCCCCGACGTGGTGACGAATGACTGCCATGAAAATGTTCCGGTCGTGATGGGTAAGGAATCGGGCGGTGGCACGGCCCGCGTGCCGCCGAACCGCATATTATGACGCGTTTATGCGTCGCCTTCGACGAAAAACCGCCGTGCGAGCGCAATCTGGTCGGCGCTGACGAAGGCCGGCGCGTGGCCCGCCCCCGGAATCTCGACCTGCGTCACGTGCCGCCCGCGACGGACCATTTCGGCCGCCGTCTCGCGCGACAGCAAGTCGGACGTCTCGCCGCGCACGACGAGGAGCGTCGCATCGGTCGTCTCGATCGCGCGCCATAGCGCGGCCTCGCCAAGCGCGGCCAGTTCGGGCGTCGTCGCCTTGAACGGCTCGGCGATGCGCGGATCGTAGCGCATCGTCCAGCCGCCTTCGGGCAGTTCGTGCAGCAGCGGCCCGTTGATCTCGCGCCACTCGTCGGCACTCAGCGCACCGAACGGCAGCGACAGCGACGTCAGGTAGTCGATCCCCTCCTGCTCGGTCGCAAAGCGCGGCTGCACGCCGAGGTACTCGCCGATGCGCGTCAACGAATCGGGCTCGATGCGCGGGCCGACGTCGTTGACGATCATCCGGCGCAGCGGCGAACCGGGCAGCCCGGCGAGCGCCATGCCGATCAGGCCGCCCATCGACGTACCGAACCAGTCGACCGATTCGACGTCGAGCCGTGCGATCAGCGTCACCATGTCGGCCACGTACTGCGGAATCGCATAGTGCCGCGGATCGGCCAGCCGGTCCGATTGGCCGCGCCCGACGACATCGGGGCAAACGACGCGATACGTATCGGACAGCGCGGCGGCAAGCCGGTCGAAATCGCGCCCGGAGCGGGTCAGGCCGTGCACGCAGACGAGCACGCGCGGATTCGCGGGATCGCCCCACTCGGTATAGGCGACGTGATGAAGGCCGGCCGCGCTCGCACACTGCACGCGCCGCTGGCGGGGAACCGGGGGATTCGCTGGGGTCGTTGGCATCGTTGGCATCCTGTCGAACGGGGGGCGACGCGCGGGACAACGCTTGCGGCGCCCGATGCAAACGATTGTAAACCGCTTCGGAATGACGGGGCGCCACGTGCCCCGGCCCACCACCCGAGACGGGTTCAATCGTGGCGACGCCACGCGTCCCGCAACTGCTCGCGCAGGAAATCGACGAATGTCCGCACCCGCAACGGCACATGGCGAGCGCCGGGATAAACGGCATGCAACGGCGCGGCGGATGCCTCGAAGGCCGGCAGCACGCGCACGAGCCGGCCGGCGTCGAGATCGGCGCCGACGTCCCAGATCGACTTCAACGCAATGCCCGCGCCTTCGAGCGCCAGCGTGCGCGCCGCGCCGCCGTCGTTGGTCAGCAGCGCGGCCGTCACCTCGACCGCCACGCCGCCTT
>NZ_BCPP01000911.1:0-2867 GCF_016586125.1 Burkholderia sp. E168m23 | reverse complement strand
AAGGTGCACTTCCACTTCACGGTCACCGGCCGCAATCTGAACCCGGCCACGGTCGAGCGCGCGATCAACCTGTCGCACGACAAGTACTGCTCCGCGTCGATCATGATCGCGAAGACGGCCGAACTCACGCATTCGTTCGACATCGTCGCCGCCTGAGCGCACGGCGCGCGCATGAAAAAAGGGCCGGCGCTCCGCAGGGAGCGCCGGCCCTTTCGCATTCGAACGGCAAAGCAGGCCGATAAGCCGGATTCTGTGCACGCTGCACGCCGAAGCGCGCAACGCGTGGCAGTCATTCCTCTAGGCGCGCCATTGCTGACGCGCTCAAGCTTCCTACCCGCAGACGAGACGGGGGCCCCGTCCTGCATCCGAAAATGCGCGCCTGCCTACTTGGAATTGCTCCGGGTGGAGGTTACCGTGCCGGCGAACGTCGCCGTCGCCGCGGTGCGCTCTTACCGCACCGTTTCACCCTTACCTGATCCCGGCTTGCGCCGGGCCATCGGCGGTTTGCTTTCTGTTGCCCTGTTCCGCGTGTCGCCACGGATGGCCGTTAGCCATCACCCTGCCCTGTGGAGTCCGGACTTTCCTCGCCCCCGCGCGCCCGAAGGCGGCGAGGCCGCGACTGCCTGGCCTGCTTTGCGACGCGCATTCTAGCACTGCGCGCCGCCGTCGGCAGCGCGCGAGCGGCGGCCGCGGCGAAACACGGCCGGATCGTCGTAGAACGCGGCGTCGGCGTTCGCCGCGCACCAGCCCGGCACGCCGAGCACCGGCAGCGGCGCGAAGTCGCGGCTCGTCAGCGCGCACGTCGCGAATTCGGCAGCGATTCGTGCATCGACGTGCGCGCGCCGTCGCGCGTCGGGCCATGAAAAATAGTCGGCGCTCACTTCGACGATCCATGCGTGCGCGGTGCAGGACTTGTAGGGTGCGACGAGCTGTTCGAGCAGCGCATGGCCGACGAGTCGCGCTTCGCAGCGCGTGCCCCACGCATCGCGCGCGGCCACCAGCAGCCGCGGCCAGTCGAAGCCGCGCAACGCGTCGGCGAGCGCGCGGTCGGCGGTGACGAACAGCGCGGCGTTCTCGTCGAACAACGTGAGCGCATCGCGCAACGTACCGCGCACGGGGCCGACTCCGCCCGCCGCGTCGATCGCGGCGGCCTGGCGCGCATTCAGCGCGGCCTTGATGCGCGGGTACGCGAACCAGACGAGCGCATTGAAGAAGTCGTGAAGATGGTGGCGGGTCGGCACGTGGCCGGTGCCCGCGATATGGGTCTCGTACGCGACGCCGGGCGGCAGCTCGGCCTGCGGCACGAAGCGCAGCGGCCTGCCGCGGCCGGTGACGCGATCGCCGCCTCGTGACATGCCGCCCAACGCGCCGTTCAACGCATCGAGCAGCGCGGCCTCGCCCGCCCGGGCGGCCGCCTGCCACGCGCGGCCCGGCTCCGCGTAAGGCGCGAGCCACGGCGCGGACCAGTCGATCCGCGCGAAATCCGCCGCCGCGCGACCGGCCGCAAGGCCGGGTTCGCACGGCGGCGTGCCGGTCACGCCAGCTTCCAGCCGATCGTCTCGCCGCCGCGCAGCGGCACGACCGGCGTATCGCCCGCGAAGATCTCGCGCGGCAGTTCCCACGGCTCGCGGCGCAGCGTGACCGTCTCGGCGCTGCGCGGCAGCCCGTAGAAATCGGCGCCGAAGAAGCTCGCGAACCCTTCCAGCTTGTCGAGCGCGCCGGCCGTGTCGAACGCTTCCGCGTACAGTTCGAGCGCGTGCAGCGCCGTGTAGCAGCCCGCGCAGCCGCACGCGGTTTCCTTCGCGTCGCGCGCATGCGGCGCGCTGTCGGTGCCGAGGAAGAAGCGCGGATTGCCCGACGTCGCGGCCTCGACCAGCGCCACGCGATGCGTCTCGCGCTTGAGCACCGGCAGGCAGTAGTAATGCGGGCGAATCCCGCCGACGAACAGCGCGTTGCGGTTGTACAGCAGGTGATGCGCGGTGATCGTCGCGCCGAGCAGGCCGGGCGCCGCGTCGGCATCGCGTACGTAGTCGGCCGCGTCCTTCGTCGTGATGTGCTCGAACACGACCTTCAGGCCCGGGAAATCGCGGCGCAGCGGCGTCATCACGCGGTCGATGAACACCTTCTCGCGGTCGAACAGGTCGATCGACGCATCGGTCACCTCGCCGTGCACGAGCAGCGGCATGCCGGTGTCCTGCATCGCCTCGAGCGTCTTCGCGCATTTCGCGAGATCGGTGACGCCGTGGTCGGAGTTCGTCGTCGCGCCTGCCGGATACAGCTTCACGCCGTGCACGAAGCCGCTTTCGCGCGCGCGGCGGATTTCGTCGGGCGGCGTGTTGTCGGTCAGGTACAGCGTCATCAGCGGCTCGAACGTCATCCCGGCCGGCAGCGCGGCGAGGATGCGCTCGCGATAGGCCTGCGCCTGCGCGGTGGTCGTGACGGGCGGCTTCAGGTTCGGCATGACGATGGCGCGGCCGAACTGGCGGGCGGTGTGCGGCAGCACGGCGGCGAGCATGTCGCCGTCGCGCAGGTGCAGGTGCCAGTCGTCGGGACGGGCGAGCGAAAGCGTCGCCGGGGAAGAAGCGTTCGAGGCAGTCATAGGAGGCGTCGTGAGGAACGGGCTTGCCATCGGCGGGGCCGGAACGCGCGTGCGCGGGCCGACTGACGGCAAACCGCAACACGGGGCCTTTGGCCAGCGGAATCCGCTTTTTACCGCTCAGGGCTCGGTGATATGCTAGAAGCCGCATTGTACCGGGGTTCGCCCGGTTCGTTACCCCCCGCTTCAGCCTGCCGCCCCACGTAAAATGTGCCAACTCCTTGGAATGAACTGCGCCGCGCCGACGGACGTCACATTCTCCTTCACAGGT
>NZ_BCPP01000910.1:0-2873 GCF_016586125.1 Burkholderia sp. E168m23 | reverse complement strand
ACATCGGTGGGTTAAGACTCGGTGGAAATCAACAAACCGGGCGCAGGACGACCACCGGCCGAATGTGCCGCATCGAGCGGGCTTCAAGCAGCATGTGAAGCGCGACGAGCGGCGCACGCCCATCGCGTCCGATCGGGAGTATTACGCCGAGTTCGGCGGCAAGATGAGCGCCGACGATGCCGAAAGCGTCGAGACGGAATACCTGATCGAAGCGGCCGTGTTTCGCAAGGACGTGTGCGCCGGCTTCGATCACAAGATCGTCGCCAAGGCACTGATGAAGCGCGGCGTGCTGATGCCGCGCAGCGACGGCTATCCGTACCGGCAGGAGTACATCCCCGGTCACGGCAAGTTCATGGTCTATCGCGTGCTGCCGTCGATCTTCACGCTTGAGCTGTGAACAGCACCGCCGCCGTCCGGGAGGGCGGTGGCGGGCATTCCTTTGCGCGGCATATTTCTCCCGCGCGTCAAAGTTACTTTGAGCGATACGTGCCAGACGGAACCGGGCGGGCAGCTGCCGCGAATCTTGCCGCCACCGTAACAATCCGGGCTGGTTTATCTCCAGTATCTCCAGCGTTCTCCAAATCGTTTGGAGACACACGAAGCCTTACCCCGCAAGGCTTTGCGGCCGATTCAGGCGTTTATCTCCAAATCTCCAACTCGTTTTGCACTGAGCGGGCAGGCGTCGACCGACCGTAGCGACCGCGAAGCTATGCGGGGCACGGCTCTCCGGGATTCGATGGGCGTCGGAGGCGTGTTTTCGAGGGGGGTGTCCGCGATGCGCCCCGATCGGGCATTGTTGCGCCGACCGCAAGTGTCGGGGCGACCGGAAAGCGGGGGACCCTGCGTCTAGGGCAAAGACGCGGGGGCTCACACCCGCGTCTTTTCTCTACTGACGGCAGAAACAAGGGGGGCACATAATAATATGGGGCCAAATCACAAGCTTGCCCTATGCCTAGGCCGTTTCCGTTTTGCTGGTGGGGAACGCACGGAAGGGGGGCATACAGGGAAGGGCGAGATGGAACGCCGGCCGTCAACTGATCCGGGCCGATCGAGATTCGATGCTTCTACATCAATCAACGATTGCTGCATGTACGAAAATTCGTACCATATTCTCCTAGATACACCACGAACAATCTCACAACCGCGCTTTTCCGCCGCGACCTTGAATTGCGCGATTGATCCACATCTCACGACGACTATGAATCTTTGGGCAGTCAATCCAGTCTGGCAAAACTTCTCTTCGCTGTATCGGGAAGCGGTTACTGCGCGCGAGGCAAAGACGGGCATGGAGCGCTCGCATCATCTGACTGCGTCGCTCTATTTCGGTATCGCTGCGCTTGAAGCATTCTTGAACGAGAAGATGCGGGCACACATGAACGCAACGCATTCAGAAGAGGAGATTTTCAACAAATTGAGGAAGGGGCAGATCCTCGCAAAGATCAAGAAGTGGCCCACGGAATTACTCGGCAAGTCGCTCCTTCTCGGGCCCGCTACACTCGACCTGATCACTAACATTAACGACATCAGAGGCGATCTGACGCATCCCAAAACATCCGGGCGCGACATCTATGCAAAGCTTGAAACGATCAATCCGGATGCGGTGGTCGCAGCAGTTTCGGAATATGTCGTGAAATACCATGAAGCAGCGGGAACGAGATACCCGTATTGGATTTTCGGTTGGAACTACCTCAACCCTAGCCCGAACGTCCACGAGATCTACATCATCAACGATCAGCAGTTCTGCTTCTCGTTACAAGCCATTGGCTTCCCGGTACCAGCTGCGGCCCATTGGGAGGCAGAAGCTTGGCGCGATCAATATCTGAAGACGTTCGAGGGCTACGAGGCGATTCGTGACGCACTTGCAAAGCTGGAGTGTTGTGAACCAAAATTCGATCGATTTCCCTTCAAGCCAATTCTCTGCCGCCGGTGGTGGACATCTGAACACCACCGGACCTGTGGACATGTAACAGGCGAGGCTCTCGACTTTGCTCGCAACTATGGGCTCTAACTGATCCATCGTTTGGGCAACCACAGCACGTATTCGCTCCGATCGTTGTTGGTGCAGGGAGGTGGGCGAAGTCGCAAGGGCGACGGCGATTCATTAACGGGCTGACGCAATGCGGATGACCTCGGCTCCCGCTTTGAGCTGGTCGAGATGATCACCCCACGCCTGCATCATTCGTCTGCGCTCGGGCAGATATTCAGCGTGGACGTAGGCAGCCGTCACCTGATTGCGCTCGGCGTGCGCCATCTGGCGCTCTACAACGTCCCGGCCAAAGCCGAGTTCACGTAGAGCCGTGGCGGCGAGTCCGCGAAAGCCATGCCCCGTCATCCGCGACTTGTAGCCCATGCGATAGAGCGCGTAGAGCATGGTGTTGTTCGAGATGTGACTCCGGCCTTGCACGCTGTAGAACACGAATCGATGCTGGCCGTTGAGCGCGCGGAGCTGGGCGAGCACGTCGAGTGCCTGCCGTGAGAGCGGCACGATGTGCGGGTCGCGCATCTTCATGCGTTCCGGCGGTACGCGCCATTCTGCGGCGGCCTCGTCAAACTCCGACCACTCCGCACGGATCATTTCCGTTGTCCGCACAAACGTTAGTGCCATCAGGCGGAGCGCGAGCCGGGTGACTAGGTCGCCTTGGTAAGCGTCGATGTCTCGCATGAGCTGCGGAATCTCCGTCGCCTTCACGCGGGCCATGTGCTGTACGCCGGGCCCCTTCTTCAAGACCGTCTGCGCGTCGATGTCGGCTGCCGGATTCCTGGAGCATCGCCCGGTCATGATCCCGTACTGGAAGACCGCGCGCGAGCGTTGGAGGATTCGCTTCGCCGTCTCACGCACCCCGCGCGCCTCGACCTCGCGAACGATGCTGAGC
>NZ_BCPP01000909.1:0-2877 GCF_016586125.1 Burkholderia sp. E168m23 | reverse complement strand
GTATAACTTCGTATAATGTATGCTATACGAAGTTATTACAGGGATACGCGCGGTTCATTTCCTCGAAGATCCCGACTGCCGCATCGGGCCGCTTGCCGCGATTCGCCGCGATGCCCATCGCCTCCCGCGCCAACCGGTTCGACGGATCAAGCTTCAATGCATGCGCAGCCGCGGCCGACGCTTCGTCGGGCTGACCAATCTCGTTCAGTTCGCCCGCGAGCACCACCCACCCCGCCGCCAGCGATTCGTCCAGCGCAACCGCGCGCCGGAACGATGCGACGGCATGCACATGCTGGCCCAGTTGCGCCAGCGTCACGCCGTGCATCCGCCACGCCCTCGCGTCGCTGTCGTTCAGCTTGAGGGACCGGTCGAGCGCGCTCAACGCATCGACATAGTTCGACTGTGTCATGTACAGCGCGCCGAGCCGCAACCAGTATTCAGCATTGTCCGGCGCCGCTTCAACCGCACTGTGCATCGCGCTGGACGCGTCGCCGGACTGGCCTTGCAGCGCATACGCCTGGGTCAGCGCGCCCTGGATGAGCGCGGTTGCGGCGGGATCGCCGCCCTTCTGCGCCTTCAGCGCGTGCTGGTAACTGGCGATCGCGTCCGCCAGGTGGCCGAGATCGTATTGCGCACGGCCGAGTGCGTACCAAAGCCGTGCATCGTCGGGAAAGGCCTTCAACCCGTCGTGCAGCACGCCGATGGTGGCCTGGGCATCCGGCTGCGTCGAGGCCAGCAGACTCCACGCATCGGCCTGGCGCGAACCGGACAGTTCATGTACCCCTCGTTCGAACCACGGTCGCGCACCGGCCTTGTCGCCGCGCCGCAAATACGCGATGCCGAGATTCATCCGCAGCATCGTGTCCGACGGATCGGCACGCATGCCGGCATGAAACGCGTCGAGTGCGCGATCCATCTGTCCCAGCTCGGCATAGGTGTTGCCGAGCGAAGACCAGCCAAATGCGTATGACGGATCGTTTTCGACCGAACGTCGATAGGCGGCCAGGCTGAGCGCGCCGCGATCGGGCAGCCGGCTCGTGCGGTAGGCATTGCCGAGGTTGTTCCACGCCCACGCGCTTTGCGGTCGCGCGGCCGTCCATGCAAGGTCATGGCGAATCAGCCCGTCGACGTCGTTTGCCACCGCGTACGCGCGCGCCTGGCTCATCCAGGCGGTCGCTTCGAGCGGCAGGTCGACGGCCGGCATCTTCGCTGCCACGGTCGCCATCCACTCGACTGGCAGGACCATGTAGAGCGACTCGGCACTGTCCGCTCGGACGCCCACCATGCCGATCAGATTGCCTTGCTCGTCGTAGACGCCGGCGCCCGGTTCGGGCAGGTGCGGCGGCGCCGGATTCGGCGACGCGAGCAGGCCGGAATGCACGCCGCCGTCCGCGGCCCATGCATGGCAGCACACGCGCAACGCAACGGGATCACGGCGGTCGAATCGCGCGCCCGCCAGATAGGCGGTCGTGGCCGCTTCCGGACTTCGCGCCGTCAACGGCACGGCGGCGACGTCGAGACCCGTCGCTTCGATGATGCAGATGTCCCGATCCTGGTTGCCCGCGACGAGTCGCGCGGGAAGACGGCGGCCATCGGCCGATGCAATGTCGAATGCCGGTCGGCCGGCGAGCCGATGACACGGCGTCGCGACGCGCCCCGGCGCCACGACGATGCCACCCGTCGTGACGTCGCCCGCGACGATGTCGACCTCACCGGGTGCGCGCCGACCGATCGCGTCGTCGTCCGATCCAACGGCCCCGTCGGCCATCGACATGCCGGCCGCGAGCAACCATGCGCCTGCCAGCAGACGGCGCGCCCTCCCCCATCCCGAACGATGCTCCACGTGCGGTGCCCTCTTTTTATTGTGTTGGAATTCGAATGATTTTCTCTGCGATCCTGACAAATCGAGACGCCGGTTCGTGTCGGCACACTAGCAGCCGCCCCGTTGCAGCATCAATCCGGTACCGCCCGCATACGAAAATGCCGCCCGACTCCGCCGAACGGCATTGCATGAAGGCCACGTCCGCGCGTGCGCCGCTCGCTTGTGCGCGCCGCCGGACGAGCGTCGTGTCGTCAGCGCCAGTTGGCCTCGTAGAAGCGCACGTAGCCGCTGCGCAGCGTCACGCATTGCGCCCGCGTTTCCGACAGCAGGCGCCGCGCGGCCGCCTCGATGCGCTCGCGGTGCTGGTCGAATGCACCGACCATGTCCTCGAAGCGCGGCGATGCCGCGCCGAAGTGGTCTTCCAGCGCCTCGGCGGTGATCTGACATTGGACGCGCTCGCCATTGACCAGTGCCGTGAACGCCAGCATCAGGTCACGCCCCGAATACTCCGGCTTCTCGTTCGTGAAATGGATCTGCATGGAGCCGCCTCGACCGGTAGAAAACGAATGACCGCGTCCGTCGTCCGCTACCGGCCGGACGAAATGTACGCGGGCTCGCCGGCGGAGGCCCCGGCCGCGGAGTGTGGCGCGGTCGATGCATGCCGGTTGAATTCCACTTTAGACGGTTTCGCGCGGGACACAAAAATTTCGGTGTGCGTCGTTCCGACGCGCATTTCGTCTGATCTGCGCGGCATCCGGCACCGTTTCGCCAATGGCCGTCAGTGCGGATCGGTCGGCCAGACGTTGAGCGCGATCGCGGCGGTCGTGACGCCCACCGCAATCGCGGCCGCCCCGTATCTCACCGCATCGGTCAGATCGAACAGCAGTCCGTGGATCGCCACGGCAATGCCGCCCAGCATGATGAAGGTGGCGATGGCCGCCAGCACGACTCTCAGTTCCGCCCGAACCATGATGCGTCTCCCGAACGGATGCATGTCGCGTCGCATGCATGTTGCACTGCGGAACACGGCGCGTGCGTGCTCCATTTCCATCATT
>NZ_BCPP01000908.1:0-2886 GCF_016586125.1 Burkholderia sp. E168m23 | reverse complement strand
GCCATGCACCGGGCGACGCGGTCGACGATGTCCGCCTTGCCTTCCCAGACGTACAGGTCGAGCTCTTGGATTGCGGGCGTATTTCTCATCTGATCTGCTTCTTCAGTAAACCGTTTGGGCGACCCCGCAACTGAGCGAGATCTGATGGACCGTCGCCGCGCCGACCTGGACGCCAAGCAGATTCAGCAGCGGAACGAGGACTGCGTCAAGGCTGGACAGGAGTGGGCTGAGCAGGCCGGTCAAAAACGTGAGCAAGGTGGACACGAAGGTTGACGGCAGCGACAGAAGGTTCACGCCCCCGAGTCCGATGTTGGCCGTGATCGTTGCGGCCGCGAGTTGGCTCAGTGCAGAGCTCAGCGCTGAACCGAGCGCATTCGAGTTGACCGTCCAATAGTTTGCGTCGATTCCGGGTACGCCGTTGAATGTGTGCGATTGCTCAGCGCCCTGCACCTGAACCGATATATTGGACAGGCTGGCCGTCAACTGTGCGAGCCCGAGCACGTTGACGTTGATGATCTGGGCGGGCAATTTGCAACTGTAAGTCGACGACAGATTGATCTTGCCTGACGCATCGAGCGGAGGCTGGCCGATGCATAAATTGGCTACACCGGGTCGCGCAGTGATGACGACGGTGCTGGTTGCCTGTGTCGACGTGCATTGCGTCGAGTCCAGCCGCGCCGTGCCGGTACCGGCCTGCAGGTAGATCGGCAGATTGACGTCGACACCGACGTTGAGCGCGCCAAGCAACGCCCCGACGATAGGCAACTGTGTCGTACCAAGATCGACATTCAGGTACACGCCCACCGCCGCCGTCGACGCCGTTGTCCGCCACGTTCCCGTCGCCGGGTCCTTCCCGCCCTCGCCGATGCCGATCGACGGCGGGCTGATGATCTGCACCTGCAACTGCGTTCCCGTCAGCCCGCCGAGATTCAGCGACGGCACGTTGACCACGACCGCCGGCTTGCCTGTTGCCGCGATCTCCGCGCCGACCATCAGCAGGTCGAGCAAATCCACCTGTGCGTTGAGCGCCGCCTGCGTATCCGCGAGCGCGACGTTCAGCAAGCCGCCCGCGCCGCCGAGGCCGATCGACGTCCCCGGAACGTTGGCGTTCACGATCGCCTGCAGCGTGGCGAGGCTCGCCTGCAGGCTTGCGTTGACGACGGACGTCTGCGTGGCCGCCTTCACCATCAACTGGAGCAGTTGCGGCAACGTGAGTTTCAGCGCGAGCAGTTGATCGACCGTGCCGACGCCCGCCGCCACGACGAGGTCGCCGACCGTCACGTTCGTGCACGCAAGCGCTTGATACGATGCGATGTTCAGGTTCAGGTTGGCGCCGAGCAGCGCACCGATCAGCCCGTTGACGAGCCCCGGATTGCCGGATGTCGGCGCCGATCCGCCTGAGCAACCCACTCCGCCGAGCGCGGCCAGGGTCGCGCCGACCGAGAACGTATCGATGTTGGTCGACCGCGCGGTCGACACCGCGGACACCGTCTGCGGCGGTCCGACGAAGAAGAACGGCACTTGCCGCGTGACGACCACCTTGGCCGCGTTCAATTGCGTGGTTCCGGATGTCGCGGCAGCGTAGTAGCTGGGTGCCGGGTTGACCGACGTATCCCAGCGGCCACATTCGATATTGATCGTGTCGCCGTTCGACGCATCGAGCCCGTTCGACTGCGCGTTGCTGGTCGCGGTCGCAGTCGGCTGCGAACAGGCATCGTCCATCCGCTGCACAGCCGCGAGCGCGGCCATGTCGGCAATCCGCTGCACGTCCCGACGCTGGAAAAAGAGATTACCGACGCCAATCGCGCCAAGCGTCGTGATGGCGATCAGCGTCGCGATGATCGCCATCACCGAGAACGCGCCGCGCTGTCGTGACGCGCGGCGGATCGTGCCGCCACTGTGCCGGGTAGTCACCGTTTTGCTCCGTCAGCGCGCGAGGTCGCCACCGGACTGGCCGCCGCCGCTGCCACCGCTGCTGCCGCCGCCCGACGCCGACATCGTGCCGAACCACTGCGGAATCGGCGTCTTGAACGAGTCGATATAGCGCTGATAGGCATACGTGCCGGCCGCACCGTCGATCGGTTGCGGCGCGGCGGCCGCGCGATTCGAGCGCTGCACGTCGAGCAGCGCGCTGGTCGCATGACCGATTTCGGACGCCGGCGTGTCGTCTTGCGCATGCGCGACGCCCGCACCGAGCGAGCAAGCGAAGGCGATGCCCACGGCCCGTACGCGGATTGAAGACAGGTGAAACATGATGGCCTCCGTGAATATCGTCGTTATCGCGCGAAACGCTGCAGCAGCGGCACGGCAAGATCGAAATTGTCGCTGCTGGCCACCGACGGCACGGGCGCGGTGGCCGGCGTATAGGCGATGGCGCGCTGCTTCGCGCGCATCGCGGCCGCGACCTTCGTCTCGTCGTCGCGAATCTGGCTGCGCACGGCGGGCGACAGCTTCTGCTGATCCATCAGCCGCCGCGCGTCCTTCGCGTGACCGGTCGCGAGCAGGTAGAGCACGAAGTTGCTGAGGATCTTCGGGTTCTTCTGCTCGAGTTCGGCCGCCTTCAGCAGCGGCACGCGTGCCCCCGCCAGATCGCCTTCGCGCATCTTCGAATAGGCGAGGTCGGACAACGTCGCCGCATCGGTCGGCGCAAGCGCCGTCGCCTGCTCGAGCTGCTGCGCGGCCAGCGCGAAATCGCCGCGGGCGCCGGCGGTCAGCCCGAGCCCGCGATAGCCGCGCGCCGCGAGCGGCGTCGTCAGCAACTTGGTATAGGCGGCCACGCCGGCGTCGTACTGGCCGGTCGCCCGCAACGCATCGGCGCGCAGCAGGATCGTGTCCGGCGATGCGCCATATTGCTTCTCGTACTGATCGATGTGCGCGAGCGACGCG
>NZ_BCPP01000907.1:0-2891 GCF_016586125.1 Burkholderia sp. E168m23 | reverse complement strand
AACACGTACACCGGCGGCACGACGATCGGCAGCGGCAGCATGCTCGCGCTCGCCGGTGCAGGCAGCCTCGCGCCGACGAGCCCGGTGATCCTCGCGGGCAGCGGCGCGACGCTGAACCTGGCGGCCTCGGCCGCGCCGCAGTCGATCGGCACGCTGTCGGGTACGACGGGTTCGACCGTGAATCTCGGCGCGACGCCGCTGACGGTCAATACCGCCGGCACCAGCTCGTTCGCGGGCACGCTGTCGGGTACCGGCCCGCTGACGCTGGCCGGCACGGGCGCGCAGGTGCTGAGCGGGACGAACACGCTGTCCGGGCCGACGAACGTGACGGGCGGCACGCTCGCCGTCACCGGTTCGCTGGCCAGCTCGCCGGTGACCGTCGGCAGCGGCGCGACCGTCACCGGGACGGGCACGGTCGGCGGCCTGGTCGTGTCGGGCGGCGGTACTGCATCGGTCCTCCAGCTGGGGCAGCCGCTGAAGGTCGCGGGCAACGCGACCTTCCAGCCGGGCTCGACGCTGCAGGTCGGCGCCACGCCGCAGCAGAGCGGCGGCCTCGACGTGACCGGCTCCGCCACGCTCAACGGTGGGTCGGTGCAGGTCGTCGCGGCGACCGGGCAATACCAGCCGGGCAAGCTCTACACCATCGTGAATGCCGGCGCGGGCGTGCAAGGGCAATTCAGCGCGGTGAACTCGACGTATGCGTTCCTCACGCCGACGCTCACGTACAACCCGGCGCAGGTACTGATGTCGCTGGCGCCGAACGGCACGCCGTTCGCGTCGGTGGCGACTACGCCCGACGGGCAAGCGGTGGCGGGCGCGGTCGGCACGCTCGGCGCCGGCAACCCGCTGTTCGATACGGTGCTGACGTCGGATGCGACGACCGCGAACCGCGCATTCACGCAACTGGCCGGCGATCTGTATCCGAGTACGCGTAGCGTGCTGCTGTCGGACAGCCGCTACGTGCGCGACGCGGTGCTCGATCGTGCGCGGCTCGGTTCGCAGCCGGGCGGGGCGCTGTGCGGATGCGAGGCGCCGGTGTCGGCGGACGACCATGCGGCGGCGCTCGACCGGCGCATGGCCGCGGAAAACGGCTGCACGCCGGCCAAGTCGTACAAGCCCGCGGTGTGGGGCCGACTGTACGGCTCGCATAGCCGGTTCAACGGCGACGGCGTCGCGTCGATCGATCGCAACCTGTATGGCTTCATCGTCGGCACGGATGCGGAAGTCAGCAGCCACTGGCGCGTCGGTATCGCGGGCGGCGCGTCGCGCAGCCAGCTCAATACCGACCAGAACGAGTCGGCGAAGGTCAACGGCGGGACGATCGCGCTGTACGCCAGCGGCCGATACGACGCGTGGAACGTGCGCGGTGGCGTGTCGCAGTCGTGGTACCGCGTGCATAGCGAGCGCAATCCGTCGTTCGGCAGCTTCGCCGACCACGATACCGCCAGCTACGACGCGAACGCGACGCAGGTGTTCACCGAGATCGGCTACTCGACGGCCATTCGCAACGTCTCGCTCGAACCGTTTGTCGGGCTTGCGTTCGCGAGCCTGCACACCGGCGGCTTCAGGGAGAACGGCGGCGCGGCGGCGCTGCAGGGCGATTCCGACACGACGGGCCTCGGCTTCTCGACGCTCGGCGTGCGGGCCTCGACCGACGTCGCGGTCACGACGAAGGGCAAGGTCACGGCGTTCGGCACCGTCGGATGGCGGCATGCATTCGGCAATACGCAGCCGGCGTCGACGCTGTCGTTCGCGAGCGGCGGTTCGCCGTTCAGCGTGACCGGCGTGCCGGTCGCGCGTGATGCCGCGGTGCTCGAGGTCGGTGTCGATGCGGCCGTGACCAAGAACCTGTCGCTCGGCCTGTCGTATAGCGGCCAGCTTGGCGGCCACATCAGCGATCACGCGTTGTACGGCAATCTGTTGTGGAAGTTCTAAAGGGAGGGGCGACGGCCGTTCGCGATGAAGTCGTCGTGAGCGGCCGATCGTTTATCGATGGTTATGTGGTGGTTTGTTTTCAGGTTCGTATTTCAGAAACTTCGTGATGCGAATCGTTTTCATGAAGCGCGTCACGCGGTGTTTGGTATCCCGTTGCATCGGTCTGTTCGAACTTGTTTCAACGCTTTGCCGTATCGGGCAATCCGCGAACGATTCGTGCCGCCTTCGGGCGACAGGGTCCACGCGTCATCGCTCGAGCTGTTCCGCGGTTGTCCAACCGAACTGAGGTTACTCATGAAAACGAAAATGAACGTGAAATTGACGGGCATCGCCCTGTCGGTCGCGGCTGTGTTCAGCCTGGCCGCCACGGCGTCCCAGGCGGTGGTCGTGACCGCCGTGCCGGGAAGTCTCAGCAACACCGACGGCTTGATCATCGAAGGCGCGTCGCCGGCGCCCGGGGGACTCATCGGCACGGTGACGGGATGGGGGAATGGGGCGGTGACGGTCGGCAACCCGAATGCAGGCGGTATCTCGATCGGGCTTGCCGGGACGGGGACGGGAAGCGCGGCCATTGGTATCGGTAGCGGATTGCTCGAGCCGGTCGCGGGCGTGGCCGGTACGGTGACGGGTGCGCTGGGTGGTCTCGGCGGAAGTGGTGGTACGACCGGCGGGCTTGGTGGTGTCGTCGGGACGGTGGCGAACGCGGCCACCGGCGCGGTCGGTGCCGTGACGGGCGTGTTGGGTGGTGTTGGTGGCAGCGGCGGTGGTCTCGGCGGCGTCGTTGGCACGGTGACCGGTGCGCTGGGTGGCATCGGCGGTGGCAATCCGACTGGTGGTCTCGGCGGTGTCGTCGGCACGGTGGCGAACACGGCAACGGGCGCAGTCGGAACGTTGACTGGCGCGCTGGGCGGTGTTGGAGGCGGGGCCGGTGGTCTCGGCGGCGTGGTGGGAGCGGT
>NZ_BCPP01000906.1:0-2894 GCF_016586125.1 Burkholderia sp. E168m23 | reverse complement strand
CGAGATGCCGGTCTTGACCAGCAGTTCGCCCGACTCGACGCCCTGCACGAACGCGGCCAGCGTCGCGCCGAAGGTCGGGACGAGCAGATCGTTCGCGACGATGCGCGCGACGATTTCCCATGCGGCGATCAGCACGAGCGCGATGACGCTGCGGCGAAACCAGGCGGCGCCGGCGATGCGGCGCAGCAGCGGCGCGGGCGCCGCACGCTCGGCGTCGGGCAGCGTGTCGAGCGTGCGCGTGTATTCGGCGCGCACGGGCGGCAGCGGCGGCACGGCCGGATCGATCGTACTCATGATGCGGCGTCCTCCGTCGTCGCTGCGTGCGGTGCATGCGGTGCGTCGGTGTCGAACAGCAGGTGGTGGATTCGCGCGACGTTGTCGCGGAAGTCGCCGGTATCGACGTTCTCCAGCGAATGCTCGTGACTGTTGAGCTCCGCGCGCACGCGGCCCGGATGCGGCGACAGCAGCAGAATCCGGTTGCCGACCACCAGCGCCTCCTCGATCGAGTGCGTGACGAACAGCAGCGTGAAGCGGAATTCGTCCCACAGCCGCAGCAGTTCCTCCTGCATCTTGCGGCGCGTGAGCGCGTCGAGCGCCGCGAACGGTTCGTCCATCAGCAGCACGCGCGGCTGCATTGCCAGCGCCCGCGCAATCGCGACACGCTGCTTCATGCCGCCCGACAGCGTATGCGGATAGGCGTCGGCAAACGTGCTCAGGCCGACCTTGTCGAGATAGTGCAGCGCACGTTCGCGTGCTTCGGCGCGCGACAGCTTCGCGGCGGCGCGCAACGGAAACGCGACGTTCTCGACGACTGTCTTCCACGGCGGCAACTGGTCGAACTCCTGGAACACGACGATGCGGTCGGGCCCCGGCCCGCGCACGGGCTGACCGTCGAGCGTGATCGAACCCGAGACGGGCTCGATGAAGCCGGCGACCGCCTTCAGCAGCGTCGACTTCCCGCACCCCGACGGGCCGAGCAGCACGAAGCGGTCGCTGCCGTACACGTCGAAGCTCACCTGATGTGTCGCGCGAACGATCCGCGCGCCGCTGCGGTATTCGAGGCTGACCGCGTCGATGGCGAGCAGGCGTTCGCTGTGCGCGCCGGCCTGCGCGGCCTGCGCCGCCGGCCGCCCGGCGGCACCGGCCTCGGATGCGGCGGACGCGGCCGGCGATGCGCTGCCGCGTGCCGTATACGGCGGCAACCAGGTTCGGGGAGAAGTGGCGTTCACGGTCGAATCTCTTGCGGGAAAAGCATCAACATACGGCTGGGCGCCGTGCGGACCAACCATCGATTGCACATATCGAAACCGCGCCGACGCATAAGCGTCGATCACGGCGTCACGGCGTCACGGCATCGGCGCCGCTCAACTGCCGCCGGCCGTCGCCGGATCGTCGAAGAAGTAGTCGCGCCACGACTTCGGTTCGTTGCGGATCGCGCCGGTGCGATGCATGAACTGCGCGAGCGGCAGCGTGTTCTGCGGCGCGGTCTTGAACTGCACCTGCGGATTGCGCAGGATCTTCAGCAGCAGCGCGCGATCGATCTTCGACCCGTTCACGCGAATATAGGTATCGGCCGCGCGTTCCGGATCGGCCGCGATCTGCCGGGCGGCGTCGGCCAGCGCGGCGACGAACGCCCGGTAGGTCTTCGGGTTGTCGTCGCGGAACTTCTCAGTCGCGTACAGCACCGTCGCGGAGCTCGGGCCGCCGAGCACGTCATACGAATTCAGCACGATGTGCGCGTTCGGATTGCCGGCGAGTTCCTGCTCCTGGAACGGCGGATTGCCGAAGTGGCCGGTGATCACGTTGCTGTTCGCGAGAATCGCGGCCGTCGCGTCCGGATGCGGAATCGCCTGCGTGAGCGGGTCGAGCTTGTCGAACTGCTTGTCGCCCCACTGCTTCGCCGCCGCGTACTGCAGCACGCGCGACTGCACCGACACGCCGACCGCCGGCACCGCGATGCGGTCCTTCGCGCTCAGGTCGGCGATCGTCTTCACGTTCGGGTTGCTGCTCACGAGGTAGTACGGAAAATTGCCGAGCGACGCGACGCCCTTCACGTTCTGCCGGCCGCGCGTGCGGTCCCACACGGTCAACAGCGGCCCGACGCCCGCGCCCGCGATGTCCACCGCGCCGGACAGCAGCGCGTCGTTCACGGCCGCTCCGCCCGACAGCCGCACCCAGTCGACCTTGATGTCGAGGCCGGCCTTGCGCCCTTCCTTCTCGATCAGTTGCTGGTCGCGCGCGACGTTCAGCATCAGGTAGACGACGCCGAACTGCTCGGCGATGCGGATGCGGCCTTCCGCGTGCGCGGCTTGCGGGATGACCGCGCCGGCGAAGGCGAGTGCGGCGGTGAGCGTGGCCGCCAGCGCACGACGCGCCGGCAAGAACGAAAACGACATCGGAACTCCGGTCAGGAAAAAGCGGAAATGAATGACGCGGCGCGCGGCTCAGAAAGGCGCGTCGCCTTCGATCGTCGTGCGGTACAGCTTGCGGCGCAGATGGTCGGGCGTGCCGGCGGCAAGATGCATCAGCGAACGGTTGTCCCAGAACACCAGATCGTGGTCGCGCCATGCGTGCCGGTACAGGTGCTCGGCGCGCACGCTGTGCGCGAACAGTTCGTCGAGCAGCGCGCGGCTTTCGTCGTCGGGCAGCCCGACGATGCGCGTCGTGAAATGCTCGCTGACGAACAGCGCCTTGCGGCCGGTTTCCGGATGGGTGCGCACGATCGGATGCACGACCGCCGCGACCTGCGCGATCTGCTCGGGCGACAGGTTCGGCCGCCACGGGCTGCGCGCTTGCAATTCCGCGTAGCGCGCGAGATACGTATGCTCGGCGCGCAGCCCCTCGACCGCGCGGCGCAGGTGGGCCGGCAGCGTGTCCCACGCGAGATGCATGTT
>NZ_BCPP01000905.1:0-2900 GCF_016586125.1 Burkholderia sp. E168m23 | reverse complement strand
ACTCGGCCGCGCCCATCCGGCGCGCGATGACCGCCGCGCGCTGGGCCTGGTAGGCCGAGCCGCGATGCGCATCGAACCAGCGCGGCTTCGGCAGCATCACCGCGAGACGCGCCGACTGCCACGCGCCGAGCCGGCTCGCGGGAATCTTGTAGTAATAGCGTGCGGCCGCTTCGGCGCCGTACACGCCGCGCCCCCATTCGACCGAATTCAGGTAGATCTCGAAAATGCGCTCCTTGTCGAGCACCGTTTCGAGCATCCACGTGATGATCAGCTCCTGCCCCTTGCGGATGTAGCTCTTCTCGCGCGACAGGAACAGGTTGCGGGCGAGCTGCTGCGTGATCGTCGAACCGCCCGCGACGATCCTGCCGCGCGCCTTGTTCTTCTCCCACGCCTGCAGGATTGCGTCGACGTCGTAGCCGTTGTTGGTCGCGAAGGTCGAATCCTCGGACGCGATCAGCGCGCGCTTCAGGTTGCGCGAGATCTGGTCGTACGGCACCCACTGGTGCCGGATCTGCGCGGGCGGCGTGTCGCGCGACAGCCACCACGCGTCGGTGCGCATGAACGCGGTCGAGCCCGGGTTCACGAACAACCACAGCGCGATCTGCGCGAGATAGAACAGCTGCGTCGCGAGCCATGCGCCCGCGAACACCGAGCCCGCGTAGACGGCCCAGCGAGCGAGGCTCACCGTCCGCGTGCGCTGCGTGCCGCTCACCGCCACCACGTGCCGCGCTCCGTTCAGCTCGCCGCGAGCGCCTGGCGCAGCGCGGCCAGCACCGGTGCGCCGTCCGGCCGCACGCCGCGCCAGATGAAGAACGACTCGGCCGCCTGCTCGACGAGCATCCCGAGACCGTCGGCCGTGCGCGCGCCGAGCGATGCCGCGTGCTGCATGAACACGGTCGGCTGCGCGCCGTACATCATGTCGTACGCGAGCGTGCCGGCGCCGAACGCGGCTGCGTCGCATTCCGGCAGCGCGGCATCGAGGCTGCCGGCCGTCGCATTGATCACCACGTCGTAGGGCTCCGCCCGCACGACGCCGGGGCCACCGCCCGCGAGCGTGCAGCCCGCATCGTGCGCGGCCTGCATGAACTGACCGACGAGCGCTTCGGCCTTGCTCGCAGTGCGGTTGACGATTGCGATCGACAGCGGTGCGCGGTCGAGCAGCGGCAGCACGACGCCGCGCGCGGCGCCGCCCGCGCCGAGCAGCAGGATGCGCGCGCCGGCGAGCGACACGCCGAGATTCGCTTCGATGTCGCGCACGAGGCCGACGCCGTCGGTGTTGTCGCCGTGGATGCGGCCGTCGGCGTCGATGCGCAGCGTGTTCACCGCGCCTGCGGCCGCCGCGCGCGGCGACAGCGTGTCGGCGAGCGCATGCGCGTCGAGCTTGAACGGCACCGTCACATTCGCGCCGCGGCCGCCTTCGGCGACGAACGCGCGCACGGCCGCCTCGAAACCATCGACCGGCGCGAGCCGGTGCGTGTACTCGATCGGCTCGCCGGTCTGCGCGGCGAACTGCGCGTGGATGAACGGCGACTTGCTGTGCGCCACCGGGTTACCGAACACGACATAGCGGTCGGCGCCGCTCGTCGACGCAACTGCGTTCATGATGCGCGCCCCGTTTCGCCGTCGTTGCCGCTCGCGGCTTCGCCGCCCTCCGCCGTCGCGTCGCCCGATTCGGCCAGCGCTTCGGCCTCGGCTTGCGCCGATGCGTCTTCCGCGTCGACCAGCGTGTCGTCGCCGCCTTCGGCGTCATCCTCTTCGTCGGCCTCGGCCGTATCGCCGCTCGTCACGGTCGGCGCGTCGAGCACGTTCAACAGGCGCACCGACGCCTCGATCGTCAGCTCGTCGAGCGACATCACGTCGAGCAGCACGCGCGTGCCGCGCGCATGCACGCCGAGGCCCGGCACGTGCAGCAGCAGCGGGATTTCCTCCAGGCGCACGAGATCGCCCTTCACGACGCTCGCGACGACCTGTTTCTTCTGCTCCTGCTTGAGCCAGCGCAGGCACCAGAAATATTCCATCCGGCGCTGGTAGTCGGCGTAGGCCGTGTACGTATCGTCGAAGCCCTGCACGACCGCGTAGAGATCGGCGTCCTTCGGCTTGAACGGCGCGGCGAGCTTCGCGGTGACGCCGTGCTGCACGCACGCGAGCAGTTGCCACTGGTTCACGAGGTCGACGTAGCGGCGCAGCGGCGACGTGCTCCACGCGTACTGCGCGACGCCGAGGCCTTCGTGCGGCGCGGCCGTCGTCTGCATCCGCGTGCGCTTCGGGCCCGGCGCGCCGAAGCCGCGCTGCGAGCGGTAGATGCCCGGCACCGTGTGGTCGTGCAGGAACGCGCCCCAGGTCGAGTTCGCGAGAATCGCGAGCTCCGACACGATCAGGTCGAGCGGCGAGCCGCGGCGGCGCGGCGTGATCGTCACGTGCTCGCCTTCGACGTAGAAGTTGTAATCGGTGTTGCGCTGCACCTCGCGCTTCAGCCCGTAGCCCGCGCGCGCGACCTGGCGCTTCTCGAACAGCGCCTGCGCGAGCGGCCACAGCACGGCGATGTCGTCCTTGTGCGGATAGTCGCCGGTGCCGGCCGCGAGCGTCTCTTCGGTGACCAGCTCGTCGAGCGTGTTGTGGCGCAGGTTGTTCTTCACGAACACGAGCTCGGCACGCGTCTCGTTCGCGACGATGTCCTGCGTCTCGCGGTTGACGATGATGTACAGCGACAGCGCCGGGCGGTAATCGCCCTCTTTCAGCGTGAACACGTCGACGACGTCGTCCGGCAGCATCGTGATCTTGTCGCCCGGCATGTAGACCGTCGACAGGCGCGCGCGCGCGATCGCGTCGACCGGATCGCCGCGCACGATGCCGAGCGCCTCGTATAACTTCGTATAATGTATGCTATACGAAGTTATTAC
>NZ_BCPP01000904.1:0-2900 GCF_016586125.1 Burkholderia sp. E168m23 | reverse complement strand
ATGTCCGGCGCATAGCCCTGAATGAAATAGCTGTCGCGCGCGCAGCTCAGCAGGTGGCCGATCTCGCCGAGCCCCATCGCGTGATACATCTCCGCATAGCTGCAGCGATGCACGTCGTAGTCGTAGTGCGCGTCGTCCGCGCGCCGCACCTCGACGTCGAGCGCATCGTCCTTCTCCCACAGCACCTGCAGCGCGATGAACGACTTCACGCTCGTGCCGTCCGGCTCCTGCGCGGCGAACGTCCGGCCCGCGTCGACGGCCGCGCCGCGCACGGCCTCCGCGATCACGGCCTGCGCGCGCTCGGCGCCGAACTCGCGCTTCATGATCTCGTAGATCGGCTTGATGATTTCCGCTTCGATGCGGCGCCGCGCGAGGATCCCGAGGCGTGTGTCCTCGGGTGCGGCGGCGGATGTCGGGTGCGCTTCTGTCATGGGGATCGTCCTGGTTTTTTTGTCGTTTTGTCGTTTTGTCGTTACTTGGCCGCGGTGCGCGAGCCGCCGAGCACGTCGACGACGGCCCACTTGCCGCCGCGCACCTGGTAGATCGTGAAGGCCGGGTCCTTCAGGTTGCCTTCGGCGTCGAACGCGATGCGCCCGGTCACGCCGGGCCGCACGATCGCACGAACGGCCGCGACCAGCTTCGCCGGCTGGGTCGTGCCGGCCTTCTGCGCGGCCGCGATCAGCGTGGCGGCCGCGTCGTACGCGAACGGCGCATGCAGTTCGATCGGCGCGTGAAAGCGTGCCTGGTATTGCGTGTCGAACGCGTTGCCGCCCGGCATCCGGTCGAGCGGCAGGCCCGGTTCGAGCGCCGTCACGCCGTCGCCGTCCTTGCCGGCGAGCGACAGAAAGGTCTGACTCACGAAGCCGCCCGCACCGAGCAGCGGCGCGTTCACGCCGAGCTGGCGCATCCGGCGCGCGATCGGCGCGGCCTGCGCGTCGAGGCCGCCGAAGAACACGAGATCCGCGCGCTTGCCCTTGATCGCGGTCAGCACGCCGCTGAAGTCGGTCGTCTTGTCGTTCACGTACTGACGATCGACGATCGTGCCGCCGTTCGCCTGCACGCCCTTGATGAACTGGTCGGCCAGCCCCGCGCCGAACGACGTGCGATCGTCGAGCACCGCGATGCGCCTCGCCTTCAGCGTCTTCACCGCGTACGCACCGGTGAAGTGTCCACCTGCATCGTCGTGACCCATGATGCGGAACGCCGTCGCGTAGCCCTGCTGCGTGTATTGATGACCGGTGGAGGCCGGCGCGATCTGTGGAATGCCCGCATCGCGGTACACGCGCGACGCCGGCACGCTGCAGCCCGTGTTCCAGTGACCGACGACGCCGATCACGTGCTGGTCGACGAGTTGCTGCGCGACCGCGACGGCCGTGCGCGGGTCGGACTGATCGTCGGCCGCGACGAGCTTGTAGACGACCGGCTTGCCGCCGATGGTCGGATGCTTCGCGTTCGCGTCGTCGATCGCGAGTTGCGCGCCGTTCTGCAAGTCCTTGCCGATCCGCGCGGACGGGCCGGTGAGCGGCGCGGCGAGACCGATCAGGACCGTCTGCGGAGCGGACTGCGCGAACGCGGGAACGGTGGCGACCAGGGCGGCCGCGGAGAAGGCGAGATGGGTGGAAAAGAAAGCGATTTTCATGTGCGGGGACCGGTCAGTCGGATCAAAAAAACATGAAAAATATTAAATATTCGACACTCAAACCCCAAATACCCAATTATTGGATGCTTATGCCGTTCCCGACACATTAACGCACATCACTGTAAATAAAGGGTATTTTTATGTTGTCGCTTACTCTGATTTTTCGATAAAATTCGATACATGAAAAATATCGAACAGTTGCCGCACGATCCGCCGCTGCGCGCGGTGCGTGCGTTCGAAGCATTCGCGCGTCTCGGCTCGGTCACCGCGGCGGCGGGCGAACTCGACATCACACCGTCGGCGGTCAGCCATCAGTTACAACTGCTCGAGGCGTTCATCCAGACGCCGCTGACCGTGCGCGAAGGCCGGCTGCTCGCGCTCACGGACGAGGGACGCGACTACTACCGGTCGATCAGCGCGGCGTTCTCGGTGCTGCGCAGCGCCACACGCTTCGTGCGCGATCGTTCGTCGCTGCGCCAGATCACCGTCAGCCTGATTCCGCTGCTCGGCATCGGCTGGTTCATTCCGCGGCTGCATGCGTTCCTGGCCGACAACACCGATGTCGACGTCACGGTGCTGTACGCACATCACCGCAACTACCGAAGCGATGCGTCGGATCTGTCGATCCGCTTCGGCACCGGCGACTGGCCCGGCTACCGCTGCGAGCGGCTGCTGCCGGGCGCGATGGTGCCGATGTGCAGCCCGTCGTTCCTGAAGCGTCACGGGCCGTTCCGCACGCCGGCCGATCTCGCCCGCGCGCCGCTCGTGCATGACGAGGATCGCAGCACGTGGGTCAACTGGCTGCAGGGCGCCGGCGTGCGGCACGTATCGCACGCGGTGGGGCCGATGTTCGAGGACGGCCAGCTCACGCTGAGCGCCGCCCGCGCCGATCTCGGCGCCGCGCTGCTGCGCGCGCCGCTGGTCCAGCGCGAACTGGCGAACGGCGAGCTGGTGCAACTGTCCGATCACGCGCTGGACGACGGGCGTGATTACTACCTGTGCACGCGCGAGGACGCGGACATGCCGGACGGGGCGCGGCGGCTGGCGGAATGGTTGCGGGAGATGGCGGGGATTTGAGCGGGGCACCTTGCCGCGTCGACCTACCCAAGAGCCTTGCATGCTTTCAAGGCGGCATATATGATATGCATATCATATATCGGAGGTTGCCATGAGCCGGATTCTGGTCGATCTGTCGGATGGCCAACTCGACGAGTTGGCCGTCATCGTCGAGACTCAACACCGTCCCCGCGCCGCCATCATT
>NZ_BCPP01000903.1:0-2905 GCF_016586125.1 Burkholderia sp. E168m23 | reverse complement strand
GGCTTCCCACTTCCTGCAGTATCCGCCGGACGCATCGGCGATGTTCTCGTACGTCGAATCGCGCGGCGGCCGCTACGACCGCACGCTGTTCTTCGGCCTGCAGATGCTGCTGAAGGAGTATCTGTGCAAGCCCGTGACGCACGCGATGATCGACGACGCGCGCGATTTCTTCACCGTGCACGGCGAGCCGTTCAACGAAGCAGGATGGCGTCATATCGTCGAGCACTACGATGGCTACCTGCCGGTGAAGATCCGAGCGGTGCCGGAAGGCTCGATCGTGCCAGTGCACAACGTACTGGTGACGGTCGAATGCGACGATCCGCAGGTGTTCTGGCTCGCGTCGTATCTCGAGACGATGCTGTTGCGCATTTGGTATCCGGTGACGGTAGCGACCCGGAGCTGGCATCTTCGTCAAACGATTCGCCGTTTCCTCGAACGGACCGACGACGATCTCGCGCAATTGCCGTTCAAGCTGCACGACTTCGGCGCACGCGGCGTGTCGAGCGCGGAATCGGCCGCGATCGGCGGCGCCGCGCACCTCGTGAGCTTCATGGGCTCGGACACGGTGCTCGGCGTGCTGGCCGCGAACCGCTTCTATCGCGAGCCGATGGCCGCGTACTCGGTGCCGGCGGCCGAGCACAGCACGATCACGTCGTGGGGGCGCGAAGGCGAGGCCGATGCATACCGCAACATGATCAAACGCTTCGGGTTGCCGGGCGCGATCGTATCGGTCGTGTCGGACTCCTACGATCTGTTCGCCGCGCTCGATCTGTGGGGCGGCGAACTCCGGCAGGCGGTGATCGATTCGGGCGCGACGCTCGTCGTGCGCCCCGATTCCGGCGACCCGGTGACGATCGTGCTGCAGACCGTGCGGGCGCTCGATGCGTCGTTCGGTTCGACGGTGAACGGCAAGGGGCGGCGCGTATTGAATCGTGTGCGCGTGATCCAGGGGGACGGGGTCGACGAGCAGTCGATCGAAGCGATCCTCGTCGCGCTCGACGAGGCGGGCTATGCGGCCGGCAACGTGGTGTTCGGCATGGGTGGTGCGTTGTTGCAGCGGGTGAACCGCGATACGCAGCGCTTCGCGATGAAGTGTTCGGCGATCCGGCGCGGCGACTTGTGGCACGACGTCCGCAAGAATCCGGTCACCGATCAGGGCAAGCGTTCGAAGCAGGGGCGGTTGACGCTGCTGCGCAATTGGCGCACCGGCGAGTATCGGACGGTGACGCTGCCGGTTGCGTGGGACGATCGTGCGCTGGAAGGCGAATGGGGCGAGGCGCTCGAGACGGTGTTCGACACGGGGCGCCTGCTCGTCGATACGTCGTTCGCCGAGGTCAGGGCGAGGGCGCATGCGGGGGAGGTGTGACGCAGGCGGCGGGGCATCCCGCCGCTGTGCAGCCGGCTCGCTTCACTTGCCGGTCAGCAGCGGGCTGCCGGCATCTGCCGGCGCACCGCCGCGCTCCCCCACCCGCGTCGCCTCCATCGCCCGCGCCAGCGCATCGAACACCGCCGGCCCCTTGCAGCGCGACACGTTGAAGCGCAGGTACGACGTCGCGCTGCGCGACGCGCTGAACACATTGCCGGGGGCGAGCACGACGTCGTGGTCCAGCGCATGGCGTGCGACGCGTGCGGCGTCGAGCCCGTTCGGCAACTCCGCCCACACGAACAACCCGCCGCGCGGCTCCGTCCAGATCGCGAGCCCCGCCCGCGCGAGACGCCGGATCGTTTCGCCCATCGCATCGGCGAGACGCGCGCGCAGGCTGTCGAGATGGCGCCGGTACGTGCCGTCGATCAGCAGCCGATGCACGACGTTCGCGCCGATCTGCGCATTGCCGAACGACGTCGCGAGCTTCAGGTCGACGAGCGCGTCGATCCATTCCGGGCGCGCGGCGATATAGCCGCAGCGGATCGCGGCCGACAGCGTCTTCGAGAAGCTGCCGATCGACACGACGCGCGACAGCCCGTCGAACGCCGCGAGGCGCGGCGCAGGCGTGCTCTCGAAATCCGCGAAGATGTCGTCCTCGACGATCAGCAGCCCATGCTCGGCCGCGAGCGTCAGCAGCCGGTGCGCGACGGGCGGCGCGAGCGTCGCGCCGGTCGGGTTGTGCAGCGCGGCGTTGGTGATGTACAGGCGCGGCCGGTGCTCGGCGAGTACTTGCTCGAAGCGCACGAGATCGGGACCGTTCGGCGTGAACGGTACGCTGACGATCCGTGCACGGTGCGCGCGCAGCAGCGCCTGGAAGTTGAAGTAGCAAGGGTCGTCGAGCACGACGGTATCGCCGGGCTCCAGCAGCAGGCGGCACACGAGGTCGAGCGCGTGCGTGCCGCCGTCGGTCAGCATGATCTGTGCGGGTTCCGCGTGGACACCGTGCTGCGCGAGTCGCCACGCGAGCTGCTGGCGCAGCGCGGGCAGGCCGAGCGGCGTCGCGTAATCGGTCAGCGCATCGGCTTCGTCGCGCGACACGGCGCGCAGCGCGCGACGCAGGCTTTCGTCGGGCAGCCACGACGACGGCAACCATCCGCAGCCGGGCTTCACCGACGTCGGCGCCGCTTCGAGCGACTGGCGCGACAGCCACAGCGGATCGAGCTCGCGATCGAGGCGCGGGCCCAATTCGGCGAGCGCGAGCGGCGGTGCGTGGCCCGACACGTAGAAGCCCGAACCGCGCCGGGCGACGAGCACGCCTTCGCTCGCGAGCCGCTCGTACGCGTCGACGACCGTCGATTTCGACACGCCGAGCGCGTCGGCCATCATCCGGATCGACGGCACGCGCGCGCCGGGCATCAGCGCGCGGCTCGCGATCCGCGCGCGCAACGTATCCATGACGGTTTCCACGCGCGTGCGCGACGGCGCGGGTGGGGCGGGAATCGGGGCGGAATGGCGCATGGCGAACGATGAACTGTACGG
>NZ_BCPP01000902.1:0-2906 GCF_016586125.1 Burkholderia sp. E168m23 | reverse complement strand
TCGAAATTCCATGCGCTGAGGTTGAGCGTATCCAGCGACAACGCGCCGGTTGGATTTCCGATGTCGACGCCTGTGAACTGGCGGCCGTTCCACCCATCGTCCTCGAACGCATGAAAGCTGCCGGCGTAATCCGTTCGGACGTCCGCTGGCGCGAAGACCTGATGAAGGGCGGTCCGGTCGAGCGTCAGTCCATCGCGGATTTATATGAGCGTGCGGAGCGGTGGGCTGAACCAGATGCACTGGCTGAAGATTCGACGCTCACATGGGCGGAGCTGACCAGTCGGCGTATGGGTGACCGACGAGCAATTGAATCGCTGATGCAGGCCATCGCAAAAGGCGACGTGAAAGCCGTCGCGCATGGTCGGACACTCGGCGAAATGTCCTTCCTGAGGGGGGACGTGTCGCAGTATTTCGGCACGCCGCTGCTCGAGGCCGGCATGTCGATTCAGCAGCTCGCGAAAGCGACCGGTTGGAAATGGGAGTCCATTCAGCACTGGGTAGACGAAGGGTTACTGGCGTCCGTTTCGATTCAACGACGCGGCCAACCTTGCCACGTCGTGCTACCGCACCAGTTGCTGGCGTTCAGGCAGGCCTATGTCCCGCTGGCAGACCTGGCGCGTGCCATGGGCACGACGTCGTCAGCGTTGTCGCGCCTGCTGCCCCGCGTCGAACTGGTCGGCGCGAAACGGCTTTCTGATGGCGCAATGCGGGGCGCGCTGATTCGTATCGCCGACCTCGGCCGGTTGGCCGTTATCGGCGCAAGAGCCGGGCACGACCTGTTTGTTCCTGCATCGTTGGCGCTATGAGAAAGCGATACGTCGAACCGACAGTGCGCATCAATCGGCGACGTACGCGCCGTTCGGGACGTCGGTCGACTCTCACGTAGTGCCGCCCGGACCAAGTAACTGAGCAGAAGGATGTGATTTCCCACCACCAGGAGACTGCGATGCCCATCTGGAAACCACGGCCAACGTCCGAATTGCCCACGATTCTGTTATCTCGATGGCGCATATTCGAAACGCAGAACGCGAGCCGACATTTTGTTGGCGTAGACATGCTGGACTCGTCGGGACGAGTCAGCTCTCAGATTGTGACGTTCGACCGGGTCACCTTGCAGGGGGTGACTCAATCGGGACGCATTTACGAACTGGTCGGCAAGAAAGGCTGGTCACTCGACGGCGAGTACATCTGGAAAAGATGGTGCGAACTGAACGAGGTGACGTCATACACCGACGTCACTGAACGCCTTCTTGATGGAGCTGATGATGACGACCCCATATGAACGTACGAAAGCCGTCATTGAGACGCGCGAGTTCCTGAAGTTGCTCGCCTCTTCCGACCACGTCGCTAACCGTAGTGAAATCGAAGCATTCGCTGTACGGTTGCTTCGGCACTACCCGCTCGACATCGACCTCGACGTTTCCGCTACAGCGCTTCCAGGAGTCTGGGCTGCACCGGAACACTAGCGAGCTGGCTCAGCAGCAGTTCCGGAATATCCGGCGCGCATCCAAAGGCTCAGCCCTAAGCATATCCCTGGGTTTGAGTCGCTGGGTGGTGAGGCTGAGCCCAGCCCTCCCTGCGGCATATGCCCGGGAAAGCCTTCCACTCAGCATCGCCACCCGTATGTCACCGGTATGGAGCCGCCTCGCCCGCCAGCCTGTATGCGCCCTCCGGGACGCTAGCTTCGCCATCCCGTTGCCGATGTCTCAGACGCTAATCCCCGCAGTCTCGGCTATCCCCTGCGCGCTGCCGGTGGATTCAGCCCCCGTTCACGCAAGCGGCATTGCGTCGTGTCACCGAAGCCAACCAGATGGGTTGGGCGGCCCTCCTGCCCGGCGGCTCGATGACTCGGCGGGCATGCACGAATGCGCTGCAGAACGGTATATGGATTCCGACAGCTGAACAGAGAGCGATGACGCATAAAATTTTCTTATCGAAACACATTTCCTTATGCGCTGACGTCGGGACTCGCTGAAACGAAGCTAT
Source organism: Burkholderia sp. E168m23 (assembly GCF_016586125.1). Classification (NCBI taxonomy): domain Bacteria; kingdom Pseudomonadati; phylum Pseudomonadota; class Betaproteobacteria; order Burkholderiales; family Burkholderiaceae; genus Burkholderia; species Burkholderia sp. E168m23. The sequence continues at coordinate 920 of NZ_BCPP01000902.1, read as the reverse complement.
ATCGCGTCGTCAATGAACCGGACTAGGCGCAGTTCATCCTCCAGGCGAACATCCTGCAGCTCGGCAAGGTAGCGCCGTCCGCCGCACCAATGGCGTTCGGTGCGAAGAGATGACGCCTTGATTGCCGACGTCTAAAATCACTGCTGCACGATAACAAGGCTACAGAAAGCGGCCATCGGGGAAGCGCATGCAGACGAGACTTCAGGCCATCATCGACGAGGCACGGCCGCGCCGCGCGATGTTCACCACCTTCACCTTCAGCGCCAACTGGTTTGAATCCTTCTGTCTGCCCCTGCTGAGGGTCTCTGGCTGCCAGAAGGTTGAACTGCTCGTCGATTCCCGCGAAGCATGCAAATCGACGGACGAGACGTCGAGTCTCTATGCCGGCAGCTACTATCGCGTCATCCCGGTCCGTCAGGCAACTGGCGGATTCTTTCACCCGAAGATTGCCTACCTTGAGCGCGGCTCTGGCGACGACGTCCTTGTTGTCGGTAGCGGCAATCTGACGACGCGTGGACAGAACTCCAACCTCGAAGTGCTCGACTCCGTGAACGCGCTCGAGCACCCGTTGGTGTTTGAAACCTTCGCGGACTTTGCTGAGCTGTTTGCGCAGACAGAGGGACTGTCCGCCAAGGCGTCCGCCAGCCTCATGTATTACGCGCGGCGCGCGCGCGAGGTTGCAGCCGCCGTGCCCGCATCCGCCCGGCGGAACCCAACGGCCTGGCTCATCCACACTCTGAAAGAACCCGCGGGCAACCAGTTTGCGGAACTGGTTCTTGAACACCTTACGCCTGCAGCCACGTTGACTGCATACGGCCCGTATCTTGACCCCAAGGCGAACGCCGTATGCGACCTGGCCGGGTTGTGCGGCGTGCCCGAGATTTCCCTGGGTGCGCAACTCGTCGACGAAGAATACGTGA
>NZ_BCPP01000901.1:0-2910 GCF_016586125.1 Burkholderia sp. E168m23 | reverse complement strand
GGTGGCGTTCGCGCGTGGCCGCACGGCCGAGGTGCTGCTGTTCGACGTCGCCTGAAACGAAAAGGGGACGCAGGCTGGTGCCTGCGTCCCCTTCGATGCCGCTGCGGGAGCGGCCCGCCGGCTTACTGCGCCGGCGCCGACGCGCCCTTCGCGGCCGCGCGATGCTGCTCCCAGCGCTCCTTCATCTTCTCGTGGCGCTGCTCCATCTTCGCGAACTGCTGCTTGAGCGCCGTGCTGACCATCGTCTTCTGCTGGTCGTTCAGCCCGTTGTAGAACGTGAGCCACGCGGCGGACGTCTGCTCGCGCAGTTGTGCGTTCTGCGCCTCCGCCTGCTGGCGTGCCGAGTGCATCGCGCTCAGGTCGAGGATCGGCTGGTTCTGCTGCGCCTTGAACTGCTCGCGCATCTGCTCGTGGCTCTTGCGCATCGCGTCACGGTTCTGCTTCATCGTGTTGACGGCTGCCTGCCATTGCTGTTCCTGCGACGCGTTGAGCTTCAGCTGGTCGTGCAGTTTCATGATCGCGCCGAACGGGCCGCCTTCGTGCCCGCCGTGCATCTGGTGCATGCCGGGGCCGCCCGGCGGCGGCACGTCGGTGGGTTGCGCGGCATGCGCGGTGCCGAATGCGAGAGCGAGCACGGTGGCGGCCGCGATGGCCACGCGGGAAGTCTTCTTATACATTTCAGAAACTCCTTGTATCCAAAGGGTCCGGCGATGCGGTGCCGGGAAAGTCGGGTACCGCATCCGGTAAGACGCAGGTTAGCGATGCAGGCCCCGGCGGGTGTTACGCGGGGTGGCGGCCCGGTTACCGCGCATTACAGTTCCCTTGCGCGGTAACCCGCAGTAACCCTTTCGCCCCTTTGTTTCGTTCTTCGACTCCGCCCTCGCGCGGTAAACTTCGAGCCATGACTACCCAGATCCTCATCGTCGACGACGACCAAGAACTCCGAGACCTGCTGCGCGACTATCTCGTGCGCCAGGGGATGGAAGTGTCCGTGCTGCACGACGCAGCGACGCTCGAGAAGCGCCTCGAGCGCGAGCGGCCCGACCTGATCGTGCTGGACCTGATGATGCCGGGCGTGGACGGCCTGACCGCGCTGCGCCAGTTGCGCGCGGCCGGCGACGACATCCCCGTGATCATGCTGACCGCGCGGGCGGACGACGTCGACCGCATCGTCGGGCTCGAGCTCGGCGCGGACGACTACCTCGGCAAGCCGTTCAATCCGCGCGAGCTGCTCGCGCGCGTGCAGGCCGTGCTGCGCCGCCGCCGCGCGACGCCGTCGGCGGCCGCGCCCGAGCAGCGCGAGCCGTTCGCGTTCGGCCGCTTCCTGCTCGACTTCCAGGCGCGCACGCTGTCGGTCGACGGCAAGCCGGCCACGCTGTCGAGCAGCGAATTCGCGCTGCTGAAGATCTTCGTGAACCACGCGCTGCGCACGCTCACGCGCGAGCGGCTGCTCGAGCTGCTGCACGGGCCCGAGTACGACGGCACCGACCGCGGCATCGACGTCCAGGTGTGGCGCCTGCGCCGCATCCTCGAAACGGATCCGTCGACGCCGCGCTTCATCCAGACGGTCCGCGGGCGCGGCTACGTGTTCGTGCCCGACGGCGAGGCCCATGCGCAAACCCATTGATTCACTGTTCGGGCGGCTGGCGCTGCTCGTCGTCGGTGTCCTGCTCCTGTCGCACTTCGCGTGGTTCTTCGCGATGCGGCTCGAGCGCAACCAGATGCAGACGCGTTATGCGGTCGAGGAAGCCGCATTCCTCGTCGACGCGGTGCGCCAGCACATCGAGCGTACGCCCGACCAGCCGTTGCCGTCGCGCGTGCGGCTCGTGTCGCCCGATAGTGCCGATGTGCCGAAGAGCGGCGATTCGGGGCTGCCGCCGCCGCTGAAGCGGTTCCGCGACGACGTGAGCGAGCGCATGCCGCCCGGCACGCAGGTCGAGATCGGCACGCCCGGCCATCCGCCGGTGCTGTGGGTGAAGGAGCCGACCGACCGCAACTGGATCGTGGTGCCCGTGCAGCCGCTGCGGCCGCCGCGCTCGCTCGACCGGATGCTGCTGTGGCTCGGCACGATCTTCTCGGCCGGCGTGATCGCCGCGCTGTTCGCGGCCTGGCAGTTGCAGCAGCCGCTGCGCTCGCTCGCGCGCGCGGTCGCGCGTTTCGGTCGCGGGCAGCCGGTGCCGCCGCTGCGCGAGCGCGGCCCGCGCGAGCTGCGCCAGCTCACGCACGGCTTCAACCAGATGGTGGAGCAGGTGTCGCAGGCCGAGAGCGATCGCGCGGTGATGCTGGCCGGCGTCGCGCACGACCTGCGCACGCCGCTCGCGCGGATGCGCCTGCGGGCCGAAATGATGGACGACGCACGGCTGCGCGACGGCGTCGTGCGCGACGTCGACTCGATGTCGCACATCGTCGACCAGTTCCTGGTGTTTGCGCACGGCGGGGCCGACCGCAGCGAGCCGGTGCCGGTCGACCAGGCGTGCGAGCGGATCGCGCGTAGCTATCGTGCGGTTGCGCCGAATGCGCCGACGGTCCAGACGCGGCTGGAGGCCGATCCCGGCTTCCGGCTGCCGACGGCGACGCTCGACCGGATCTTGTCGAACCTGCTGGACAACGCGCATGCGTACGGTGCACCGCCCGTATTCGTCGAGACGGCGCGCACGCCGGCCGGCTACGTGCTGTCGGTCAGCGACAGCGGCGGCGGCATCGCGCCGCGCGACCTCGCGGCCGCCACGCGGCCGTTCGTGCGGCTCGATCCCGCGCGCGGCGGGAACGGCCACAGCGGGCTCGGGCTCGCGATCGTCGAGCGGCTCGTGCTCAGGCTGGGGGGCGCGTGCGACATCGGCAATCGCCCCGAGGGCGGCCTGCGGGTATCGATGACGTTCCCGTTCGACGCCGTGCCGAAGGACGAACCCC
>NZ_BCPP01000900.1:0-2910 GCF_016586125.1 Burkholderia sp. E168m23 | reverse complement strand
GCCCGCCGCATAGCGCTCGGACGCGCGGGCGGCGGCTTCCAGCGGCCGGCTCACCACGCGCCGCACGACGATGACGAACAGCGTCGCGAACGCTGCGACGAGCACGGCGCCGATCATCAGGAAGCGGTTGCGGGTGGCGCGCATGGTGGCCAGCAGCTCGTCGTCGAGCGCGATCCCGCCGACGAGCCATTGCCACTGCGGAATCGTCGTGAACGACACGAATTTCGCGGTCGGCCCGGCGTCGTGCGCGGCCGGGTCGGTCGACGTATACGCGAGCCGGCCCTGGGCCGCCGCGAGCATCTGCGCGTAGGGGGCGCGCGTGTCGTCGGCACGCTGGCCGGCCGCATCGGGATGCACGACGAAGGTGCCGCGCGACGGGCCTTGCGACGCATCGAGCACGAAGTAGTAGCCGTTGTCGCCGATCTTCAGCGCACGGATGCCGTCCTCGACGAGCTTGAGCTCGGCGCCGATGTCGAGGCCGACGAACAGCGCGCCGATCACGCGGCCGGTCGCGTCGGTCACCGGCTTGTACTGCGTGATGTACGACCGGCCGAACAGCTTCGCGAGGCCCGTGTAGCTGCGCCCGGCGACCAGCGGCGCATACGCGGGGCCGGCGCGGTCGAGCTTGGTGCCGACGGCGCGCGCGCCGTCCTGCTTCTTCAGCGACGTCGTGATGCGCACGAAATCGTCGCCGTCGCGCGCGAAGATCGTCGCGATCGCGCCGCTTTTCTTCAGGAACTGGTCGGGAATCGAGTAGTCGAGGTCGAGCGGCTGGCCGCCCGCGAGCAGGGTCGGCGCGGCCACGCCGCCGATGTCGACGGTGCGCGCCGGGTCGAGCGAGAAATCGGCCGGCAGGAAACTCGCGAACAGCGACATCGAGCGGTTGGCTTCGGCGGTCAACGCCTTGTCGAACAGGTCGACCATCGCGCGGATCGACTGCTCCTTGTCGTCGATCCGCTTATGCGCTTCATCGGCGAGCTGCTGGCCGGCGAAATGGGCGAGGGTCCACGCGAACACGGTAAACAGCAGGGCGACGAGCGCGCACGCCAGCGCGGCCAGACGCGCGCCGACGCTCACTCGGCCCAATTGGGTCATTCTCATGAGACATCCTGAGTGGGAGTGAGAGGAGGCGGAACGCACGCGTCACCGCTCGTGGTCCCGTTAATACGGCAACTTTCGCGAAATCTTTAGCGGATGTCGCGGATCACGGCCCGCAGGCGGGCGAAGGGGAAGCGAGGGTCAGTGCATGACGAGCCACGCGACGGCCAGATAGCGGCCGACTTTCGCGATCGTCACGATCGCGAGAAAGGTCGGCAGCGGCTCGCGCAGCACGCCGGCGATCATCGTCAGCGGATCGCCGATCACCGGCGCCCAGCTCAGCAGCAGCGACCAGCGGCCGTAGCGTGCGTACCAGCGCTCGGCGCGCGCGAGCGCGGACGGCTTGACCGGAAACCAGCGGCGCTCGCGAAAATGCTCGATGCCGCGGCCGAGCGCCCAGTTGATCGCCGAGCCGGCGACGTTGCCGACGCTCGCGACCAGCACCAGCGCCCACACGGGTTCGCGTCCGGCGAGCAGCAGGCCGGCGAGCACGGCTTCGGACTGGAGCGGCAACAGGGTCGCGGCGACCATCGACACGGCGAACAGGCCGCCGTAAGTGAGCAATTCGGACATCGCGCGATTGTACCGGCCGTGCGGCGGCCGGCCCCGGTCACGCGGTCACCGGCTCACGATCTCACACGGCATCCGTCGTGCCGAACAGCAGGTGCGAGATCATCGACTTGTCGACCGGTTCGTCGTTGAGCGTGCTGGCGAGCAGTTCGCCCGCGAGCTGCTGCGGCGAGAACACCATGTCGGGCTTCAACAGCCGCAGCCGCTCGAGGTTGCGCTGCTGGTTCACGAGCGCGACCGTGCGCACCGACGGCGCGATCTCGCGGATCGCGAGGATGATGAACGCGTTTTCGGCGTCATCCGAGCGCAGCGCGAGCACCGCGCGCGCGGTCGCCGCGCCGGCGCTTTCCAGCACCGCATGGTCGGTCGCATCGCCGACGATCAGGTCGGTCGCCGCCGGATAGTTGTGCTCGACGCCGGCCGGCACGACGACGGTCACCGCGTAGCCGCGCTTGCGCAGCCCGTCGTGCACCGCATGCGCGACGGGTGTCGCGCCGACGATTAGGAAATGATGCTTGCGGATCACGTTCGAAATACCTCCCTTGACGATCCGTTTCAGATTGCCGCCGATCACCGGGCCGACGACCGCGCTGATCGACGTCGCGAACACCGTGATGCCGAGCACGATCACCGATGCGGTGAACAGGCGCGCGGTCGGCGCGTGCGGCACGATGTCGCCGTAGCCGACGGTCGACATCGACACGATCGAGAAATAGACGGCGGTGGCGAGATCGTGGACGGGCGGCGTGAATTCGTCGCCGAGATAGAGCACGCCGAAAGTGGCGTAGATCAGCAGCGACACGATGCTCAGCAACGCGAACAGGCCGCTGGCGGCCACGCTCGCGCGATCGAAGTGCCGCCAGTAGTACAGCAGCGCGACGACCAGCACGGCCGTATAGACGAACACCGCGTGGCTGCGATAGCCGCCGAGCACGCTGATTGCGGCGGCCGCCACCAGCAGCAGGATCGACAACACCCACGCGACGCGGGCACGCAGCACGATGCCGATGGCCATCGTCGCGAGGCCGGCCGCGACGACCACCTGCGGCAGCACGACGAGCCCCATGTTGTCGACGAGGTTCAGTGCATCGGCGAGCCACGCGCGGTGCAGACCGAGCCGCGCGTGCTCGACGACGGGGCGCAGCACCATGAGCGCATCGAGCGCAAGCAGGAGGGCGAGATACCAGTGCAGGCCGATCGGCGCGAACAGGCGCCGCAGGCGGGATGTGACGTGCTTCATTC
>NZ_BCPP01000899.1:0-2911 GCF_016586125.1 Burkholderia sp. E168m23 | reverse complement strand
CCTCACGCACGAAGCATGGATGCACGGCCACCGCTTCTACGTCGACGAACGCGTGATCGTGCCGCGCTCGTTCATCGGCGAACTACTCGACGACGGGCTGCAGCCGTATGTCGCCGATCCCGAGCAGGTCGGCGCGGTGCTCGAACTGTGCACCGGCTCCGGCTGCCTCGCGATCCTCGCGGCAAGCGCGTTCCCGAACGCCGAGATCGACGCGGTCGACCTGTCGGACAAGGCGCTCGAAGTCGCGGAAATCAACGTGCGCGACTACGGCCTCGAAGACCGCATCGGGCTGCACCGCGGCGACCTCTACGCACCGCTGCCCGCGTTCCGCACCGATCCCGACTCGCGCTACGACGTGATCCTGACGAACCCGCCGTACGTGAACGCGGCGTCGATGGCCGCGCTGCCGCCCGAATACCGGCACGAGCCGGAGATGGCGCTCGCCGGCGGCGACGACGGGATGGACATCGTGCGACGCATCGTCGCCGAAGCGCACCGCTGGCTGCATGACGACGGCGTGCTCGTCGTCGAGATCGGCAACGAGCGCGAGCACGTCGAAGCGGCATTCGGCGGCCTCGAGCTCACGTGGCTGCCCACCAGCGCGGGCGATGACGCCGTATTCCTGATCCAGGCGTCGGACCTGCCCCGCAAGGGCTGAGCGTTGCCGGCCCACCCGCCGTGCGGCGCCCCGTTGCGCCGCACGGTTGGGTAAGATGCGCGTAGGCGGCCGCCCGGCCGCACGACTTCGGGAGTCCCACCGGGTGTCCCGCAGGAGTCCTTTAAGCGCCCATGACCCTCGACTGGCTACATCTCGGCACCCTGATCCTGACCATCCATGTGCTCGGGATCGTCGCGGCGTGCCACGCAATCATGAACACGCGCACGTCGCAAGGCGCGATCGCGTGGGCCGTCTCGCTCACGGCCATGCCGTACCTGACGCTCGTTCCATACCTGTTCCTCGGCCGTAGCAAATTCTCCGGCTACGTCGACGCCCGGCGCCACGAGCTGGAAATGTTGCGCACACACACACCGCGTGCGCCGTGGCGCGCGACCGATGCGACCGACGGGCCGGCCGCCGACGCGCTGGGGCAGGCTGCCGTGCTCGCGCTCACGCGGCTCGGCGGCATGCCGTTCCTCGGCGGCAATTCGGTACGCACGCTGGTCAACGGCGACGCGACATTCTCCGCCATCCTGTCGGCGATCGACGACGCGCGCGACTACGTGCTCGTCCAGTTCTTCATCGTGCGCGACGATGCGCTCGGCCGGATGCTGCGCGACGCGCTGCTCGCGCGCGCGGCCGCCGGCGTACGCTGCTGCCTACTGTACGACAGCATCGGCAGCTTCGACCTGCCGCACAGCTACGTCGACGCATTGCGCCGCGGTGGCGTCGAGGTCCATCCGTTCGCGACCAACCGGAAATTCGTCAATCGCTTCCAGTTGAACTTCCGCAACCATCGCAAGATCGTCGTCGTCGACGGCAATCGCGCGTTCGTCGGCGGCCACAACGTCGGTGTCGAATATCTCGGCGCGAAGCCGCGCCTGTCGCCATGGCGCGACACCCACATCGAGATCCGCGGCCCCGTGGTGGCGAGCATCCAGTACGTGTTCGCCGAAGACTGGCACTGGGCGACGCAGAAACTGCCGCCCATCGCGCTGCCGCCGCCCGTGCAGCCCGGCGACGGCATGCATTGCCTCGCGGTGCCGATGGGGCCGGCCGACAAGCAGGAAACCGGCTCGCTGTTCTTCGTCGAATCGATCAATGCCGCCCGCGAGCGGGTCTGGATCACCACGCCGTACCTCGTTCCCGACGAAGCCGTGGTCTCCGCGCTAAAACTCGCCGTGATGCGCGGCGTCGACGTACGCATCCTGATCCCGAGCCGGCGCGATCACTACGTCGTGTTCGAGGCGTCCAAGCTTTATGCGCGCGACCTCGTCGATGCGGGCGTGAAAGTGTTCCGCTACCGGCCCGGCTTCCTGCACCAGAAGGTCGTGCTGATCGACCGCATCGCGGCGGCGGTCGGCAGCGCGAATCTCGATAACCGTTCGTTCCGCCTCAATTTCGAGGTCATGGTCATGACCGTCGATCGCGCGTTCGCCGGCGAAGTCGAGACGATGCTCGATGCCGACTTCGCGCAGGCGTACGAGGTCGATGCGGACGAATACCGGCAGTCGCCTGCCTGGCGGCGCATCGCGATGCACGTCGCGCGGTTGTTCGCGCCGATCCTGTAACGGCGGCGCACGCACGATCCGCACCGGCGCGGCGCACGCCGCGCATCGCCGTCACAGCAGCTTGTCGATGTCCGCTGCGATTTCATCGGGCTTGGTGGACGGCGCGTAGCGCTTGACGATGCGCCCTTCGCGGTCGATCAGGAATTTCGTGAAATTCCACTTGATCGCCTTGAGGCCGAGAATGCCGGGCGCCTCGTCGGTCAGGTAGCGATACAGCGGATGCGCATGGTCGCCCTTCACGTCGATCTTCGCGAACATCGGGAACGTGACGCCGTAGTTGCGCTCGCAGAATGCCCCGATCTGCGCGGCATCGCCCGGCTCCTGCTTGCCGAACTGGTTGCACGGGAAGCCGAGCACGAAGAAGCCGCGCGCCGCGTACTGGTCGTACAGCTTCTGCAGACCCGCGTACTGCGGCGTGAAACCGCACTCGCTCGCGGTATTGACGATCAGCAGCACCTTGCCGCGATACGCGTCGAGCGATACCGGCGCGCCGGCGAGCGTCTCTGCGCTGAACGAATACAGGGTGGACATCGGGCACTCCTTTTACGAAACCGATCGACGTGGAGTCTAGGCGAAATTGCGCCGTTGCGGCATCCGCCGAACGGCCGATGCCCGGCGCGACCGGCGCGCGGTCTAGAATAGCGGTTTTCGCCAGCCATTTCCGCCGTGATCCGTTTCAATC
>NZ_BCPP01000898.1:0-2920 GCF_016586125.1 Burkholderia sp. E168m23 | reverse complement strand
CCTGAAACGCAGGAATGCGAACAACCTCGAACCGGTCGACGTCGCATCGATGCCGAACGAGGTCCGCCCGCTCGCCGAAGCGATCAACGACCTGCTCGCGCGCCTCGACCGCTCGTTCACGCTGCAGCGCCACTTCATCGCCGATGCCGCGCACGAGCTGCGTACGCCGATCATGGGGCTGTCGATCCAGTCGCAATTGCTGCGGCGCGCGGCGACGGCCGAGGAGCGCGAGCACATCCTCGCGCAGATCCATGCGGGCACGACGCGGCTCGGCCACCTCGCCGAACAATTGCTGACGCTCGCCCGCCTCGAACCCGATGCGCAGGCGGTCGTCTCCGCATCGGCGCCGGTCGATCTCGCCGCGCTGTGCCGCTCGGTGGTGTCGGACCGCGCGCGCGTCGCCGACGCGCACCGGATCGATCTCGGCGCGATCGTCGACGCACCCGTGATCGCCGCGGGCAATGCGGACACGCTGCGCGTGCTGCTGAACAACCTCGTCGACAACGCGATCCGCTATGCGGGCGAAGGCGCACGCGTCGACGTGTCGGCGCGCATCGACGGCACGACGCCCGTGCTCGAAGTCGCCGACGACGGCCCCGGCATTCCGGAAGCCGAACGCACCGACGTGTGGGAACGCTTCTATCGCGGCGAAGGCGCGCAGGCCGCCACGTCGTCGGGCAGCGGGCTCGGGCTGTCGATCGTCAAGCGGATCGCCGAACAGCATCGCGCGACCGTCTCGCTCGGCACCACGCGCGGCGGGCGCGGGCTGACCGTCACGGTGCGCTTCCCGCCGCCGGCCTGACGCGCGGGCGGCCCGAAGGCTTGTCCACAGATAATGTTGGCAAGCTTGTGGACAACCTTCCATTAACGGCACCAAGCCCTTGATCGGAAAGGGTTTGTCGTGCGTGCGCGGCAAATGCGCCAGCCACGGACAAGCAAGCACGCATGCGCGTCAGTTATCGCGAACGATCCGCCCGACCCAAGGCCCGGTCGAGGTCTCGCAGATGTTCGCGTGCTCTCCCACGCTGCGATACAGACACCCCTTTGTCTGTGGACGCTCGCCCGTCAATTTGACAACCAGTTGTCCATTACGTAAAATGGTTGTCAATTTACGATCCGAGCTGGACATGACGAAATCCGACAAGTTGACCGCCGTCGCGCTGTCCGTATTCCGGTTGAACGGCCTGCTGATCGAATGGGGCAACACTTTCGCCGGGCCGCACGGCTTGACCAGCGCGCGCTGGCAGGTGCTGGGCGCGATCTCGATGGCGCCGGACGCGCCGAACATCCCGCAGATCGCCAATGCGATGGGCATCACGCGGCAGGCCGTGCTGAAACAGATCAACGTGCTGACCGACGAAGGGCTGGTGCTGTCGTTGCCCAATCCGGCGCACAAGCGCTCGCCGCTGTATGCGCTGACGCCGCGCGGCGAAGCGGCCTATCAGGCCGTGGTCGAGCAGTGGCAGCGGCATGTCCGCGACATCGCCGGCGACTTCAGCTCGACCGACCTCGACGCGGCGCTGCGCGTGCTGTCGGCGATGTCCGGCGCGCACGGCCAGGACGGCCACGCGTAGCCGCCCGCTTGCCCTCTGCCTCACCAGGAGCCCCGATGCCCCAGTTCAAGCCGATGGATCCGGCCTTTCCGATCCAGCAACAGATTGCGATCGACGCCGACCCGGTCGTGCTCGTCAACGTGTTTACGCTCGCAGCCGCCGACGAAGCCGATTTTCTCGCCGTATGGCAAGACGATGCGGCATTCATGAAGCGACAGCCGGGATTCATCTCGACGCAGCTTCACCGCGCGCTCGGCGACAGCCCGACCTACCTGAACTACGCGATCTGGGAATCGACGGACGCGTTTCGCGCGGCCTTCACGCACCCGGAGTTCGTCGCGAAGCTGTCGGCCTATCCGTCGTCCGCCGTCGCCAGCCCGCACCTGTTCCAGAAGGTCGGCGTGGCCGGTATCTGTACCGCGTGAGCCCGCGTGCGAAGCGTGGCAGCGTGTGGCGTCGGCCAAATCGCGCACGCGGACTTCTCCACAGAAAATGTTGGCAAGCTTGTGGATATCCTGCGCACCGCGACGCTAAACCCTTGATCCGATGGACTTTGGCACGCGTGATGCAGACGCGGCGTGCGTCATGGCCGTCGCGCACACCGCTTCGCCGCACTTCGCATCACGACGCCACGATGATGTCGTCCCGATGCACGTCCGATGCTCGTCTAACCCCGCACGCATACCGGGCCGACGCTGCGCCACTTACCCACAGATTGTGTTGGCAAGCTTGTGGATATCCTGCGCAAGCCTGCGCTAACCCGTTGATCGGTCTACGGTTCGTGCCGCGTGTCACCGTTTCGGCAGCACGCGGTAGCGGCCCGCGCGAACACGGACGATTCAGTGCGATCGCAACGCGGCGCCGATGCCTTGACGCCCCCGCCCGTCACCCATCAAGATCACGCAAGCCGCACGCGGCCGCGCAGCGCCGGGGACGCGCGTCGGCGCCACGGGCCGGCCGTTCCGCCGGCACCGCATGACGACATTTCAATCCGAGGAAGACCATGGAACACTTCACCGCGTGGCAATTGCTCATTTCGCTCGTGCTCGTCGCCATCGTCGTCTATCCGTACGTCCGCATCGTCCGGCGCACCGGGCATTCGGGCTGGTGGATCCTGACGATGTTCGTCCCGGTGCTGAACTTCGTCATGCTGTGGGTGTTCGCGTTCGCGCGCTGGCCCGCCGTCGGCGATCGGCAGCCCTGAGCGTTGCCATCGCGGCAGCGCGCGGGCTTGTCCACAGATTGTGTTGGCAAGCATGTGGATAGCCTGCGCATACCGCGATCAAGCACTTGATCCGAAAGACTTTGTCCGCGCCGCCTCGAAAGCGGCACGCGGGCGGTCAATCGTCGGTTGCGTACCTTCTCGG
>NZ_BCPP01000897.1:0-2923 GCF_016586125.1 Burkholderia sp. E168m23 | reverse complement strand
ATCGCGACATCGCGATGGTGTTTCAGTCGTACGCGCTGTATCCGTCGATGACGGTGCGCGAGAACATCTCGTTCGGGCTGAACATCCGCAAGGTGCCGAAGAGCGAGCAGCAGCAGATCGTCGACCGCGTGTCGGCGATGCTGCAGATCCAGCACCTGCTCGACCGCAAGCCGGGCCAGCTGTCGGGCGGCCAGCGGCAGCGCGTCGCGATGGGCCGCGCGCTCGCACGCGATCCGTCGCTGTTCCTGTTCGACGAACCGCTGTCGAACCTCGACGCGAAGCTGCGCATCGAGATGCGCGCGGAAATCAAGCTGCTGCACCAGCGTCTCGGCACGACGATCGTCTACGTGACGCACGACCAGATCGAGGCGATGACGCTCGGCGACCGGATCGCGGTGATGAAGGACGGCGTGGTCCAGCAGTTCGGCGCGCCGCAGGACATCTACGATTCGCCGTCGAACCTGTTCGTCGCGGGCTTCATCGGCGCGCCGCCGATGAACTTCATCAACGGCAAGCTGGTCGAGCAGGGCGGCGGAATCGCGCTCGAGATCGACACGGGCCTCGCGCGCAGCGCGCTGATCCTGCCGTTCGACGCGGCGAAGCTGAAGTCGCACGTCGGCCGCGAGGTGATCCTGGGCCTGCGTCCGGAGCGCATCACCGACGCACGCAACGCGCACAACGGCGAGGCGTCGAACCTGCAGCCGATCGACGTGCGCGTCGACGTGACCGAGCCGACCGGGCCGGACACGCACGTGTTCGCGCAGGTGAACGGCAAGCGGATCGTGAGCCGCGTGCATCCGGCCGCGAACCCGCAGCCGGGGCAGACGCAGTCGCTGCTGTTCGACGTGTCGAAGGCCGTGCTGTTCGATCCGGCGTCGGAAGAGCGGATCGCGTGACGCGACGCTTGCGCTGAATGAAAGACAAAGGGGCCGTTTCGATGAACGGCCCCTTTTTCGTTTTGCGATGCGGCTGACGCGCGCGCGGATGCGCCGGTCAATGCGGCAACCGCACGTCGAACTTGAACGTCGCGAGCCGCGCGACGAGGATGAAGCCGGTGGCGAGCAGCACGCTGTACACCGAGTCGAACTGCAGCCACACAAGCAGCAGGTAGAACCAGCAGCCGACGAACGCGCAGGTCGCGTACGGCCGCGAATCGCGCAGGATCAGCGGGATGTCGTTGCACAGCACGTCGCGGACGATCCCGCCGACCACGCCGGTGATCACGCCCATCATCACCGCGATGAAGCGCGGCATCTCGGCGTCGAGCGCGATCGACGTGCCCGAGATGCTGAAGATGCCGAGCCCGATCGCATCGGCGATCAGCAGCAGCCGTTCGGCCGACAGCCGCGACAGCATCCGCAGCACGAACGGCGCGAACAGCGCGAGCACGAAGATCGCGATCACGTAGTCGTCGTGCACGACCCAGTAGAACGGCCGGCGCTCGAGCAGGATGTCGCGCAGCGTGCCGCCGCCGAAGGCGGTCGCGAGCGCGACGACGAACGTGCCGACCGAGTCGAGGCGGTTCTTGCGCGCCTCGATGAACCCCGAAATCGCGAAGGCCAGCGTGGCGATCGCCTCCAGTATCGCGATCGCGAGCGTCAGCCTAGGATGCGGCACGCGGCCCCCGGTCGGCCGGCGCCGCGTGCGGCTGCAGCAGCACGAGCACCGCGCCCGCGCCGCCGTCGTGGCCGCGCGCCTCGCAGAACGCGATCACTTCTTCCTTCTGCACGAGCCACGCGCGCACCTTGCCCTTCAGCACCGGTTCCTTGCCGATCGAGCCGAGCCCCTTGCCGTGAATCACGCGCAGGCAGCGCAGCCCTTTCTTGCCGGCTTCGCGGATGAATTCGGCGAGCGCATCGCGCGCTTCGTCGCGCCGCATGCCGTGCAGGTCGATCTGCGCCTGCACGATCCACGCGCCGCTACGCAGCTTGCGCACGACGTCGCGGCTGATGCCGGGGCGGTGGTAATACAGCGAGTCGTCGCTGTCGAGCAGCGTCTCGGGATCGAATTCGTCGGACAGCGTCGCGTTCAGCACGGCTTCCTCGTCGCGCTGCGTCTGTTTCGGCACCGGGTCGGGCGGCATGCGGCCCGACGACGCGCGCGGCGGCGCGTTCAGCGGCCGGATCGTGCCGATTTCGTTGCGGAACAGGTTCGCGTCGGCTTCCGCCTTGCGCTCGGCCTGCGCGGTTTCGATGCGCGCGCGTTCGCGACGATCGGCTTCGCCTTGCAGCGACTTGCGCAACGCGCCGAGGCCCGCGAGGCCCTGGCCGCGCAACGCGGCCGCGTCGGGCACGGGCGGCGGCGCCTCGGGCGCCGGGGTCACGGGACGGGCAGCGATCTTCCGCTTCGCGGGATCGCTCGGATGGGGCTGGTTCTTCGCCATGATTCGGTAACGGGGCAGGCGCGTTCGGGCGCGCGGGCACAAAAAAAGCCGCTGCGCGGCGGCAGCGGCTTTCCGGTCGAGCCTGCTTCGCGGCAGCGGACGCCATTGTAGCGCCGGCCGCGAAAAGGCTTCCGGCTTACTTCTTGTCGTGCAGGCTTTCGAGGTAACGCTGCGCGTCGAGTGCGGCCATGCAGCCGGTGCCCGCGCTGGTGATCGCCTGGCGGTACACGTTGTCCTGCACGTCGCCCGCGGCGAACACGCCCGGCACGCTCGTCGACGTCGCGTTGCCTTGCAGGCCGCTCTTCGTCAGGATGTAGCCGTCCTTCATCTCGAGCTGGCCCTGGAACAGGTCGGTGTTCGGCTTGTGGCCGATCGCGACGAACACGCCCTGTACGAGCAGGTCTTCCGTCGCGCCGGTCTTCACGTTCTTGATGCGCAGGCCCGTGACGCCGGACTCCTCGCCCGTCACCTCGTCGAGCACGTGATCCCACTTGATGTCGACGACGCCTTCCTTTTGCTTCTCCAGCAGGCGGTCGATCA
>NZ_BCPP01000896.1:0-2928 GCF_016586125.1 Burkholderia sp. E168m23 | reverse complement strand
CGACGTTCGACACGAAGTGCGTCGAGATCTCGGGCGTCGCGACGTGGTGCAGCGCATGCACGACCATCTTCGGGCCGAGATCGGAGCCGCCGATGCCGATGTTGATCACGTGGCGAATGCGCTTGCCCGTATAGCCCGTCCACGTGCCGCTGCGCACGGCGCGCGCGAACGTCGCCATCTTCGCGCGCTCGGCGCTCACCTGCGCATGGAACGGCGCTTGCGGGTCGGTCGCGCGCAGCGCGGTGTGCAGCGCGGCGCGGCCTTCGGTCGGGTTGACGATCTCGCCCGCGAACATCGCGTCGCGGCGCGCCTCGACGCCGGCGTCGCGCGCGAGCTGCACGAGCAGGCGCAGCGTTTCGTCGTCGATGCGATTCTTCGAGAAATCGGCCGCGAGACCGCCGCCCGGAATCGTGAAGCGTTCGGCGCGGGTCGGCGCGCGATCGTTTTCCGGCGCGAACCAGTCGCGCAGCCGCGCGTGGCGGATCTGTTCGAAGTGGGATTGAAGGGCAGTCCAGGCGGGGAGCGATTTCAGCGTCATGGCGGTTCGAGTGAAGCGTGAATCGGGAGGAATGCCGCGCCGGCTCATCGGGATCGGAAAGCCGGCGGACGAGAAGGCCCGCCGTGCGGCGGGGCAGTCAGTATAGCGGCGTTACGTGTCGGCGCGCGGCGACGGGTAAAAAAGGCGATTGATCAGCGTGCGTACCATCGGCGCGAGCTCGCCGGCGGTGAGCCCGGCCGGGCCGGTGCCGTTCGCGGTCAGCGTGTCGGCCGCGAGACCGTGCAGGTAGACGCCGGCCAGCGCGGCTTCGTACGGCGCGACCCGCTGCGCGAGCAGCGCGCCGATCAGGCCGCCGAGCACGTCGCCGGTGCCGCCCGTGGCGAGCGCCGCGTTGCCGGTCGGGTTGATCGTCACGCGGCCGTCGGGCGCCGCAATCACCGTGCCCGAGCCTTTCAGTACGACGATGGCCGCGTAACGTGCGGCGAGCGCTTGTGCGGCGGCGACGCGATCGCGCTGCACCGAGGCCGTGTCGCCGCCGAGCAGGCGCGCGGCTTCGAGCGGATGCGGCGTCAGCACGCACGGATTGCCGCGCGCGCCGCGCGTGGCGACGGCGGCCGCGAGGTCCGCGTGCGTCGCGACGAGGTTCAGCGCGTCGGCGTCGAGCAGCGTCGCGATGTCGTGCGCGAGTACGTCGCGCACCAGCGTCGCCGCGGCTTCGCGTGTGCCGAGCCCGCAACCGGCCGCGATCGCGGTCATCGCGCCGAGGTCGAGCGTGTCGGCCGGATGCAGCATCAGTTCGGGGAAGGGCGGATCGTACGGCGGCGCGCCTGCGCCGAGGAAGCCGACGTGCACCTTGCCGGCGCCCGCGAACAGCGCGGCGCGGGCGGCGAGGATCGGCGCGCCGCACATGCCGGTATCGCCGCCGAGCACCGCGAGGCTGCCGTACGTGCCCTTGTGGGACGCGAAGGCGCGCACGGGCAGCGCCGCGGCGAACCGCGCGGGCGCATTCAGCACGATGGCCGGCGCGGCGGGTGGCGTGACGTCGAGCGACGCGACGTGGATCTCGCCGGCGAGATCGCGGCCATCGCCCGTGTAGAGGCCGGGCTTCGCGCCGATGAAGGTGAGCGTGTGGGTGGCCGCGACGGCGACGCCCGCGCCGACGATCCGGCCCGTGTCGCTGTCGAGCCCGCTCGGCACGTCGAGCGCCAGCACGCGGCCGCCGCCGCGCGCATGGGCGGCGATGCGTGCGGCCTGCTCGGCGAACGCGCCGTCGAGCGCGCGGCCGAGACCGATGCCGAACAGCCCGTCGACGACCCACGCGTAACCATCCAGCGACGCGGGCGGGGTAGCCGACAGCGGCACGCCGGCCGAGCGCGCGAGACCGAGCGCCCATTGCGCGTCGTCCGGCTTGACCGGTACCGGCATCCACGCATGCGTCGCGACGCCGAGTTGCTGGAGCTGCGCGGCGGCGACCAGTGCGTCGCCGCCGTTGTTGCCGGGGCCGACCGCGAACCAGACGGGGCGATCGTCGCCGGCGACGCGCTCGGACAGCCAGCGCGCGGCGGCGGCGCCGGCGCGGCCCATCAGCGTGTGCGGCGGCAGCGCGGCGGTTGCGTCGGCTTCGGTCGCGCGCAGGTCGGCGACGCGCAAGAGCGCGATCGGATCGGAATCGGGAAGCGGGTGGGTAACGGTCATCGCGGGATCGTGGCGGCTGGCAAGGATGCCGCCACGAGTCGGCCCCGCGGCGGTCAGGTCGTGAAGCGGCCGGCGCTCAGCGCGGCGAGCGTGTCGGCGGGCCAGTGCTGGACGTTGCCGCCCAGATAGTCGGTCACCACTTTAGCAGACCCGCACGCGAGGCCCCAGCCGGCCGGGCCATGGCCGAAATTGACGAACACGCGTGGATGCGGGGTCGGACCCACGACGGGCAGGCCGTCCGGCGACAGCAGTTGCATGCCTTGCCACGACAGCGCGGCCGAAATCTTCGCGGCGCCGGGCACCCAGTCGTGGACGGCCTGGCCGAGCAGCGCGAGCGCGGCCTCGGACAGCGGCTCGGCGAGCGGCTTCGCGGTATCGGCGAGGCTCTGCAGCACGGCGCCGCCGCCGATACGCAACCGCTGGTGGGTACGCGTGATCGAGATGCGCTTGATCGCATCGACGACGCTCAGGTGCGGTGCGTGTTCTTCGTACGCGACCGGCGCGGTGAGCGTATGGGTGCGGACCGGATGCAGCGGCAAGCGCCAGCCGAGCCGTTCGAGCAGCGGGAGGCTGCCCGCGCCGGCGGCGACCACGATCGCGTCGGCGGACATCACGTCGACCTCGCGCGCCTTCGCCGTGTTCCGGTTGCCCGGCGGCACGAGCTCGACCGCCGCGCGGCCGTTGTCGATGCGGATCGCGGTGACGTCCGCGCCGAAGCGGAACTGCACGCCGTG
>NZ_BCPP01000895.1:0-2946 GCF_016586125.1 Burkholderia sp. E168m23 | reverse complement strand
GCGGAAGGCGTTGCGTCGATCTGCGACGACGAAGCGCAACGGCGCGCGATCTGGGAAGCGAGCCGTCCGCATACGCTGCTGCTGTATCGCGCGCCGCTGCCGCCCGGCACGCCGGTCGTGTCGCCGGAAGCCGCGCATCTCGACAGCACCGCACCCACCGCCGACGGCTACGAAAACTTCTGCCTGATCCACATGACGGTCACGCGCATCGACTGGCTCGAACTCGCGCGCGCCGGCCATCGTCGCGCGGTATTCGATCTGAACGAACGCGGCTACGAAGCCCGCTGGATCGCCCCCTGACGCGGGTCCAGCGCACCCGATCCGCTCAAGGCCGCCCGTCCGACGCGGCCTGGATCATCCACTCGCGCATCACCGCGATCGCATCGTCGTCGCGGCGCTCGGCCGGATACACGAGATAGAACCCCATTGACAGCGGAAACGCGAAGTCGAACGGCTTGCACAGCCGTCCGGCGGCGATGTCGCGCTCGACGAGCGGCTCGGTCGCGAGCGCGATGCCCTGGCCGGCAACGGCCGCATCGATCGCGAGCGACGTCTGGTTGAAGCGCAGCCCCTTGTGCGGATCGACGTCGACCGGTGCTGGCATTGCCGCGAGGAATTCGGGCCACAGGTCATGCGCATCGTGCAGCAGCACCTGCCCGGCGAGCGCGCGTGGCGCAGCCGGCGGGCTCAGCACCGACGGGCTGCACACCGCGCACACGTCGAGCGGGAACAGCGCATGGGTGGCGAGATGCTTGCCGAACGGCGGCTTGCCGTAGCGGATCGCGAGATCGACGCCATCGTGGCGGAACGTCGCGATCTGCGGATCGGCGATCACGCGCACGTCGTAGTCGGGGTGTGCTTCGGTGAACTGCGCGAGCCGCGGGATCAGCCACTTCGACGCGAACGACGGCGTCGTGCTGATCGTCAGCGCCGCGCGCCGCTTGACGAGCTTGTCGGTGGCGTCGGCGATCGCATGCAGCGCGCGCTGCACGTCGGAGAAATACGCGGCGCCGTCATGCGTGAGCGCGAGGCCGCGCGGCAGGCGTTCGAACAGCTTCAGGCCGAGCACGTCCTCGAGGTGGCGCACCTGCTGCGCGACGGCGCCCTGCGTGACGCCGATCTCGTCGGCGGCGGCGCGGAAATTGAGGTGCCGCGCGGACACTTCGAACGCGCGAAGCGCATTCAGCGGCGGCAGGCGGGAAGGGCGTGGCGGCATCGTCAGGCTGTAGAAAAACTATCGGCTGGCGGCAGAAATACTGGTTCGACAGCGGGAATCGATGCGCCTACATTACCACCATGGCGCGCCGAATGGCGGCTGCGCGGCGGCAGAATCGGAACGAGGAGCGGATCGTGACTGTAGAAAAAGTGGCGTTGATCACGGCGGCGGGCAAGGGCATGGGCGCGGCGATCGCGCGCGAACTGGCGGCGACGGGCTATCGCGTCGCGCTGATGTCGCTGTCGGGCAGCGCGGTGGCGCTTGGCGAGGAACTGGGCGGTTTCGGCATCAAGGGCTCGGTGACGGAAGAAGCCGACATCGACAAGCTCGTGCAGGAAACGATCGCGCGCTATGGGCGCATCGATGCGGTCGTGAACAACACCGGCCATCCGCCGAAGGGCGAGTTGCTGGCGATCACCGACGACAACTGGCACGCGGGGCTCGACCTGATCCTGCTGAACGTGGTGCGCGTGATGCGCCGCGTGACGTCGATCTTCCAGAAGCAGGGCGGCGGCGCGGTGGTGAACATCTCGAGCTTCGCGGCGGACGCGCCGGAGCAGCCGATGCCCGTGTCGTCGGCGCTGCGCGCGGCGTTGAGCGCATGGACGCGCCTCTACGCGGAACGCTATGCGGCCGAGAACATCCGGATGAACGCGGTGCTGCCGGGCTTCATCGACAGCTGGCCGGAAACGCCGGAGATCGTCGCGCGCATTCCGGCCGGGCGCTTCGGCAAGACCGGCGAGATCGCGAAGACGGTTGCGTTCCTGCTGTCGGACGGCGCGGGCTATATCACCGGGCAGAACATTCGCGTCGACGGCGCGATCGTCAAGGCGCTCTGAGCGCCGCACCGGCGAGCGGCCGCGCAAGCGTGTTCGCTCACCTCGCAGCAGCTACAAACGCGTACAAATCAGACAAATCCGGGATACATCAGACCTTTCGAATAGGCGACGCCGCGTGACGAGGGCGCGCCTGATTGAAAGCCTGGGCGGGATCCCGCGCGCGGCATGTTCACTTTCCACTTCACGAAAGGAGATGCCGAACGATGTCTTCCACACCGTTTTCCCCGATGCGTCGCCACCTGCTGGCCACTTCCGTGGCCGCCGGGGTGTCGGCGATGCTGCCCACCGCGCTGCATGCGGCCACCGGCGCGAGCGGCATACGCCCGTTCACCGCACACATTCCCGATGAAGCCGTGGCCGACCTGCGCCGTCGCATTGCCGCGACGCGCTGGCCGGGCCGTGAGACCGTCGCCGACGAATCGCAGGGCGTGCGGCTCGCGCGCATGCAGGCGCTGCTGCGCTACTGGGGCACCGACTACGACTGGCGCAAGGGCGAGGCGCGCCTGAACGGTTTCCCGATGTTCATCACGGAAATCGACGGGCTCGACATTCATTTCATTCACGTGCGGTCGCGGCACGAGAACGCGATGCCGATGATCATGACGCACGGCTGGCCCGGTTCGATCTTCGAGCTGCTGAAGGCGATCGGTCCGCTGACCGACCCGACCGCGCACGGCGCGAGCGCGGACGATGCGTTCCACGTCGTCGTGCCGTCGCTGCCGGGCTTCGGCTTCTCGGGCCGGCCAACGAAGACCGGCTGGGGCTCCGACCACATCGCGCGAGCGTGGGGCGAGCTGATGGCGCGGCTCGGCTATACGCGTTTCGTGTCGCAGGGCGGCGACTGCGGCTCGGTGATCTCGCACCGGATGGCGATGCAGCACGTGCAAGGTC
>NZ_BCPP01000894.1:0-2947 GCF_016586125.1 Burkholderia sp. E168m23 | reverse complement strand
GGTGTCGTGTTCGATATCGCGCCGGCGTTCACCGCCTATGCGCAGTACACGACGGGCGCGGAGGGCGTCGGCTCGCTCGTGACGCTGTCCGCGTCGCAGATGAACGTCCGGCTCGCGACCGGCGAACAGTGGGAAGCCGGGCTCAAGCAGACGCTGCTCGACGGGCGCGCGTACTGGACGGTCGCGGTGTACGACATCACGAAGCGCAACCTGCTCAGCACCGATCCGTTCAATCCGGCGCTGCGCCAGCAGGTCGGCCGGCAGTCGTCGCGCGGCGTCGATCTGACCGGCGGCGCGCGGCTGTCGCACGGCTGGACGATCGATGCGAACGTCGCGTTGCTGCGTGCGCGCTACGACGCATTCAACCAGACGGTCGGCGGCGCGACGGTGTCGCGGGCCGGCAACGTGCCGTCGGGCGTGCCGCAGCAGACCGCGAACCTGTGGCTCGGCTGGGCATTCGCCGAGCGCTGGCACGTGAATGCGGGCGTGCGTTACGTCGGCGCGACCTACGGCGACGATGCGAATCGCGTGCGGGTGCCGTCGTATACGGTGTTCGATGCGTCGCTGCGCTGGCAGCCGACGTCGCGCACCGAGCTCGCGCTGTATCTGCGCAATCTCGCGAACCGCACGTATGCGGTAACGACGTCGAACGGCGGCGAGCAATGGCTGCTCGGCCCGTCGCGCTCGGCGGAGCTCGTCGCGACGATGCGCTTCTAGGGCGGCACGACATGCGTCCCGTCAAACACATGCTCGACATCGAACGCGTGAGCTGGTCTCCCGGCGGCGCGGTCGACGTGCTCGATTCGGTGACGCTGACGGTGGCCGAAGGCGAGTTCGTCGGGCTGGTCGGCCCGAACGGCAGCGGCAAGACGAGCCTGCTGCGCTGCGTGTTCCGCTACGCGCGGCCCGACGCGGGCCGCGTCGCGCTCGACGCGCAGGACGTGTGGCGCATGCGGCCGCGCGCGGTCGCACAGCGCATCGCGGTGCTGCAGCAGGAAACGCCCGACGATTTCGGGCTGACGGTCGACGAGCTGGTCGGCATGGGCCGCACGCCGCACAAGCGGGCGTTCGATGCGGAGTCGGCCGACGACCGCCGGATCGTCGAATCCGCGCTGCACGATGTGGGCCTCGTCGAGCGTCGCGCGCAGCGTTTTGCGTCGCTGTCGGGCGGCGAGAAGCAGCGCGCGCTGCTGGCCCGCGCACTCGCGCAGCAGCCCGAACTGCTGTTGCTCGACGAACCGACCAACCATCTCGACCTGCGTCACCAGCTCGAACTGCTCGCGCGCGTGCGCCGCCTCGGCATCGCGACGCTCGCGACGATTCACGACCTCAATCTCGCGGCCGCGTATTGCGACCGGCTCCATGTGCTCGCGCACGGCCGCGTCGTCGCGTCCGGCGCGCCGGACGACGTGCTGACCGAAGCGCTGCTGCGCGACGTGTTCGGCGTCGCC
Organism: Burkholderia sp. E168m23; assembly: GCF_016586125.1. Taxonomy (NCBI): domain Bacteria; kingdom Pseudomonadati; phylum Pseudomonadota; class Betaproteobacteria; order Burkholderiales; family Burkholderiaceae; genus Burkholderia; species Burkholderia sp. E168m23. The sequence goes on along the minus strand of NZ_BCPP01000894.1, from coordinate 1,496 downwards.
GCGCTCGTCGATCGCCATCCCGCCACGGGCCGCCCGCGCATCACGCCGCTTCATCCGGAATGACCACCATGCCGTTTCCTCTCCTGTCTTTCGTCGCCCGCCGGCTGGTCGCAGCTGCCGTGCTCGGCGGCGCGGCCGCGCACGCGTTCGCCTATCCCGTCACCGTGCGCAGTTGCGATCGCGACGTGACGTTCGAGCGCGCACCGACGCGCGCGGTGAGCAACGACGTGAACCTGACCGAGATGATGCTCGCGCTCGGCCTGAAGGACCGGCTCGTCGGCTATACGGGCATCGGCGGCTGGAAGACGGGCACCGCGCGCGTGCGCGACGCGTTGCGCGGCGTGCCCGAACTGGCGAGCCAGTATCCGTCGCTGGAAGTGCTGGCCGCCGCGCGCGCCGATTTCTATCTCGCGGGCTGGAACTACGGGATGCACGTCGGCGGGCCGGTGACACCGGCGACGCTCGCGCCGTTCGGCATCCGCACCTACGAACTGACCGAATCGTGTTCGCACGTGATGAAGCAGTCGGCCGCGTCGTTCGACGACGTGTTCCGCGACCTGACCAATCTCGGTCGCATCTTCGGTGTCGATGCGCGCGCCGCGCAGGTCGTCGCCGGGATGCGCGCGCGGCTCGCGGCGGTGTCGCGCGCGATCGGGCGCCCGGCGCCGCTGCGCGTGTTCGTGTACGACAGCGGCACCGACAAGCCGATGACCGCGGGCGGGCTCGCGATGCCGACCGCGTTGCTCGCGGCGGCGGGCGCGCGCAACGTGATGGACGACCTGCCGCGCAGCTGGACGCAGGTGAGCTGGGAAAGCGTGGTCGCGCGCGATCCGCAGGTGATCGTGATCGTCGACTATTCGGCGGTCACGGCCGCGCAGAAGCAGCAGTTCCTGGCGGGCCAGCCGGCGCTCGCGCGCGTGGCCGCGATTCGCGAGCGGCGCTTCGTCGTGATTCCGTACGATGCCGCGACGCCCGGCCCGGAGAACGTCGCGGCGGTCGAGACGCTGGCCCGCGCGCTGTATCCGGCCGCATTCGCCGGAGCGGCACGATGAGCGTGCGCGGGCAGGCGGCGCGGCTCGACATGCGCGTGGTGCTGCCGGGGCTGGCCGTGCTGCTGATCGTGTCGATCGTCGTGTCGGCCGCGTTCGGTCCCGCGCCGATCGCGATGCCGGCCGCGGTGCGGATCGTCGCCGCGCACGTCGCGTCGGCGTTCGGCGGCGCCGATGCGTTTGCGGCGGCGCCGGGCAACGACAGCATCGTGTGGCTGATCCGGATGCCGCGTGCGCTGCTGGCCGCGCTCGTCGGCGCGACGCTGGCGACGGTCGGTGTCGCGTTGCAGGCGGCGACCGCGAACCGCCTGGCCGATCCGCACCTGCTCGGCGTAAGCGCGGGCGCGATGCTCGGCGCGATCGCGGTCACGGTGGTGGCCGGCGCGGCGTTCGGTCCGTTCACGCTGTCGGCCGCCGCGTTTGCAGGGGCGCTCGCGGCGACCGCGT
>NZ_BCPP01000893.1:0-2946 GCF_016586125.1 Burkholderia sp. E168m23 | reverse complement strand
GCGTATCTGCAGTGCATGTATGCGACCGGCAATCGCGTGCCGGTGCCGGGCGGGATGAGCGGCGGTAGTGGCGGCGGATATGGCGGCGGCGGATACGGCACCGCGCCGCGCGCGGCGCCGCCGATGCCGCCGGCGGGCGTCCAGCCGCCGCCGCCGCGATATTGACGCGCGATCGCGGCGTATCGCTCGGCACATGCCGCGTGAATTGCGTACACTCTGAGTCTCGTTTTCGGCGGGGCCGGGCGCAGGAAGGCCGGCCCGCGTTCACTCAGGGCACAGCGATGATCGATTTACGCAGCGATACCGTGACACGTCCGGGCCAGGCGATGCTGGCCGCCATGACCGCCGCCGAAACCGGCGACGACGTCTGGGGTGACGACCCGACCGTCCTGCGCCTGCAGGCGGTGACGGCCGAGCGGGCCGGCAAGGAAGCCGGCCTGTTCTTCCCGAGCGGCACGCAGAGCAACCTGGCCGCGCTGATGTCGCATTGCGAGCGCGGCGACGAGTACATCGTCGGTCAGCTCGCGCACACCTACAAGTACGAAGGCGGCGGCGCGGCCGTGCTGGGCAGCATCCAGCCGCAACCGATCGAGAACGCGCCGGACGGCACGCTGCCGCTCGCGAAGATCGCCGCGGCGATCAAGCCGCTCGACAATCACTTCGCCCGCACGCGCCTGCTCGCGCTCGAAAACACGATCGGCGGCCAGGTCCTGCCGGAAGGCTATGTGCAGGAAGCCGTTGCGTTCGCGCGCAGCCGTGGGCTGGCCACGCACCTCGACGGCGCGCGCGTGTGCAACGCGGCCGTCGCGTCGGGGCGCCCGATCGCCGAGCTGTGCGCGCCGTTCGACACCGTGTCGATCTGCTTCTCGAAAGGGCTCGGTGCACCGGTGGGCTCGGTGCTGGTCGGCAGCCGTGCGCTGATCGAGCGCGCGCAGCGCTGGCGCAAGGTGCTGGGCGGCGGGATGCGGCAGTCGGGCATTCTCGCGGCGGCATGCCTGTATGCGCTCGATCACAACGTCGAGCGGCTCGCGGACGATCACGCGAACGCCGCGCATCTCGCGGCCGGCCTCGCGCGCATCGACGGCGTGAAGGTGCTGTCGCACGCGACGAACATGGTGTTCGCGCAATTCCCCGAAGCCGATTGCGCGCCGCTCGAGGCGTGGCTGAAGGAACGCGGGATTCTCACGCAGATGCTGTACGCGTCGCGCTTCGTCACGCATTGTGACGTGTCGCGCGCGGACATCGACACGTTCCTCGGCGAGGTCGGCGAGTATTTCTCGCAGCGTCGCGCGTGAAGCGGAATGCGCCGGCCGGCGACGGGCCGGCGCGACGTGGCATGACGCAAGACGCGGAGGGTTGACGCGGCGCGTCGTCGGTCGATCGGTGCCGTGCCGGCGGGTTACGCCTGCCGCGGCGTGTCGGCGGGCGGCGTGCCGTCGTGGAACAGCGATTTCAACTGCGTGCGCAGTTCGGCGCTGTCGGTGTGCTGGTGCACCGAGACCGCGTGTTGCACGGCGGCCTCCAGCAGTTCGTTGTCGGAGTCGGCGGAAATCGCGACCGAGCAATGCATCGCGCTGGGAAACTCGCGGCAATCGATATAGCGGCGGGACATGATGTTCTCCTCACATGAAAGGGAACGGCCGGATCGGGATGATCGGCCGCGCGGCGCGTTCGCGAGGCCGATGGAAAAAGTATAGGCGGCACGGCCGACTTTCTCGTCGGAGTGCGTACCGGGCCGGCCGTGTCGATCGCCGGCGCGACTGCCGGCGCGTTACGGCAACGGTGCGAGCAACCGCCGCGCCGCTTCGACCACCCGTTCGGACAGCGACGCCATCGTCGGTGACTGCACGGTCCACGCGTGCCAGTACAGCGTGACGTCGGTCGGATGCGCGGGCGCGAGATCGACGAGCCCCTGCGCATCGAGCGGCGCGGTGCCGATCAGCGGCTCGGGCACCATCGCGTAGCCGAGCCCGTGCCGCACCGCCGCGAAGTGCGAATGGGTGCCCGGCACGTAATGGCACGGGTACGCGCCGTCCGGCAACCCGAACTTCTCCTTCAGGAACGACGACTGCAGCGTGTCGCGCCGCGAATACGCGACGACGGGCGCGTGGCGCGCGCTCGTGCGGTTCAGCCCACGCGGAAACCAGCGCACCGCGAACGCGGCGGCCGCGAGCAGCCGGTAGCGCATCGTGCCGAGCGGCGTCGCGAGGCAGCCGCGCATCGGCTTCGGCTCGGTCGTCACGCAGCCGACCGCCATCCCGCTTTCGAGCAGCGCGAACGTGTGATCCTGATCCTCGACGATCAGCTCGAACAGGATTCGCTCGCCGGCGAGCACCGACGTCAGCGCGGGCAGGAACCACGTGCCTAGGCTGTCGGCGTTCAGCGCGATCGTGACCGAGATCGGCGATTCGCGCTCGGCCGCGAGCGTGCTCTGCAAGTCGGCCTGCAGCAGCGCGACGCGGCGCAGGTGCTGCAGCACGCGCTGCCCGGCCACCGTCGGGCGGCACGGCCGCGTGCGCAAGACGAGTGGCGTGCCGAGGCTCGCCTCCAGCGCGCGGACCCGCTGCGTGACGGCGGACGCGGTCACGTGCAGGCGCACGGCCGCCTGCTCGAAGCTGCCGGTGTCGGCGACGGCCAGCAGCGCGGCGGCCTGCTTCGGATCGATCGTCATCGACATGTCGGGAGCATTCCTGTGATCGGAGACGAGAACAGGCGGTAGTGTAAGGCAGCGTGCGATGCGGTCCCGGCGCGGCGAATCGTCCCGCGGTGCGCGATTCGTCGTCGGAATCGCGCACCGCGTAGGGGATGCGCGGCGATGCGGGCATTTTGATCTAGGCTATATGAACGTGCGCGACGCCGCCCGCGTGGCGGCGAGGTCGTCATGCCGACGGTGCCCGACGAGGATATGCAGTATGCCGATCCGACTACACCCCACTGAAGAACAAG
>NZ_BCPP01000892.1:0-2953 GCF_016586125.1 Burkholderia sp. E168m23 | reverse complement strand
AGTAACACCGGCGAATTCGATCCGTTCGCGGCGTTGATTCCGCCCGCGAAGGCGGCCGGCGCGTGGGTGCACGTCGACGGCGCATTCGGCCTGTGGGCGCGCGCGTCGTCGAAGCGCGCGCTGACGGACGGCATCGACGGCGCGGACAGCTGGACGACCGACGGTCACAAATGGCTCAACACGCCGTACGACGGCGCGATGGTGATCTGTCGCGACGCGGCCGCGCTCGCCACCGCGATGAACAGCGACGCCGTCTATCTGAGCGGCGCGCACGATGCGCAGAAGAACCTGAACCTCGAATTCTCACGCCGCGCGCGCGGCATTCCCGTGTGGGCCGCATTGCGCTCGCTCGGCCGCGCCGGCGTCGCGACGATGATCGAGCGGCATTGCGCGCAGGCGGCGCGGGTCGCCGACGGCCTGCGGGCGGCCGGCTACGACGTGCTGAACCGCGTCGTGCTGAACCAGGTGCTCGTGCGCGCCGGCACCGACGAGGAAACGGCGGCGATCCTCGAAGCCGCGCAGGCGTCGGGCGACGTGTGGTTCGGCGCGACCGTGTGGCAGGGGCGGCCGGCGTTCCGGATCAGCGTGTCGTCGTGGCGCACCGAGGACGTGCACATCGATCGTCTCGTTGCGTTGCTGACGAAGCTGCGCGGCGTGCACGTGGGTTGAGCGTCACGCGTCGTCCGCGGCCGACACGGTTGCAGACGCACCTTTCAGGCACTCGATGAAGTGGAGCGCGGCCGGCGTCAGCAACGCATGCCGCCGCATCACGATCGCGACTGTCAGCGCCGGCATCGGCTCGGCGAGATTCAACGCGACGATCCCGCGCGACTGGCGTTCGACCTCGGCGAGCGGCCGCGCGAACACGCCGAGCGCATCCGTCTGCGACACGAGCCCGAGCGTCGCGGCAAACGACGGGCAGTGCACCACGCGTTTCGGCACGTCGAGGCCGAATGGCATGAAGATCGAGCGGATCAGGTCGTCGCCGCCTTCGCCGTAGCGCGGCACGCACCAGTGCGCATCGACGAGCTCGCGCAACGAGCGGGCCCGCGCGAGCCGATGCCGGCTTCGCGCGACGACCGCGAACGCCGTGCGGAACAATGGAATGCTCGCGAATTCGTCCGGGTCCGGCAGCGCGTTCGACAGTTGGTGCGTGACGATGAAGTCGAGCGAGCCGTCGCGCAGCCGCGCGAGGTCCGTCGCGGTCAGTGCATCGTCGACGTTCAGCGTCGCGCCGGGCAGGTCGCGCGTGAAGGCCGCGAACGCGCGCGGCAGGATCGTCAACGCGACGGTCGGGCTGACCGCGATCGATACCGAGCCGGTCGTGCCCAGCCGCAACTGCTCGATCTCGTCGCGCGTGCGCTGGATCTCCTCGACGATCAGCCGCGCGCGAATCGCGAATGCGCTGCCGTAATCGGTCAGCGCGATCCCCTTGACGCTGCGCACGACGAGCGGCACGCCCAGCTCGTGTTCGAGCTCGCGCACGATGCCGCTGACGGCCGGCTGCGTGACGCCGAGCGCACGCGCCGCACCGCGAATGGTGCGATGCTCGGCGACCGCGAGAAACGCATCGAGTTGCTTGAGCTTCATGGGCGATCGATCCAGTGAGAAAGAAGGCACGGGGGCCGGGCGGAACGCCGAGTGACAAGTAAAAATTATCATCAACAACGAAATCTTGGATTTTTCTTATTGGGTCGAGTGTATATGCTCGGTGCTTTTCAGGAGCGGCGACGATGATGCGCGTGAACCAGCAGAGACTGTGGGATTCGCTCATGGAGATGGCGACGATCGGCGCGACCGCGCACGGCGGCAGTTGCCGGCTCGCGCTGAGTGACGACGATGCGCAAGGCCGGCGCCGCTTCATCGCCTGGTGCGAGGCCGCGGGCTGCGAGATCCGCATCGATCCGATCGGCAACGTGTTCGCGCGCCGGCCCGGCACGCAGCCCGGCTTGCCGGCCGTGATGTGCGGCAGCCATCTCGACACCCAGCCGCTCGGCGGCCGCTTCGACGGCGTCTATGGCGTGCTCGCGGGCCTCGAGGCGATCCGCACGCTGAACGAGCACGGCATCGCGACGCGGCACCCGATCGACGTCGTCGCGTGGACCAATGAGGAGGGCTCGCGCTTCACGCCGGGCATGATGGGCTCGGCCGTCTATGCGGGCGCGCTCGATCTCGACTATGCACTGGCGCGCCCGTGCATGCAGACGGGCGTGCTGCTGCGCGACGAACTCGAGCGCACCGGTTTCGCCGGCCCCGCGCGCGAGCGACAGATGCCGAAAGCGTATTTCGAAGCGCATATCGAGCAGGGGCCGGTGCTGGAGCAGGCCGGCTTGCCGATCGGCGTCGTGACGGGGGTGCAGGGCATCTACGAGCTCGACGTCACGGTTACCGGCTTCGAGTCGCATGCGGGCACGACGCCGATGAGCGTGCGCCGCGACGCGATGGGCGTGGCGGCCGCGATGATCGCCGCGATCGTCGAGCACGGCCATGCGTTCGATGCCGACGCGCGCGTGACCGTCGGCCATGTCGCGTGCGAGCCGAATTCACCGAGCACGATACCGGGCAAGGTGCGCTTCAGCGTCGACGTGCGCCACCCGTCGCGGCCGGCGTTGCAGCAACTCGTCGCCGATATCGAGGCAATCTGCATGGAGCGCACCGCGCTGCGTGGCACGTGCGTGCAGGTGCAGACGATCGCCGAATACGCGCCGGTGGTGTTCGATGCGGACTGCGTCGTGCGCGTGCGGCAGGCGACGGCCGCCGCCGGCTATCCATACCTGGAGATGTGCAGCGGCGCGGGGCACGACGCGGTGAACCTGTCATACGTCGCGCCGTCCGCGATGGTGTTCGTGCCGTGCAAGGCCGGGCTCAGCCACAACGAAGCGGAAGATGCCGATCCGGTACACCTCGCGCAAGGCGCGGCGGTGCTGGCGAACCTGCTGGCCGATTGCGCGCG
>NZ_BCPP01000891.1:0-2955 GCF_016586125.1 Burkholderia sp. E168m23 | reverse complement strand
GAAACAGCTCGTATTCGAGGCCCTGGCCGCCGGCGAGATAGCCGGCGTTGCGTCCGCTCGCGCCGAAGCCCGCGAACTCGCGTTCGAGCACGACGACGCTCGCGCCGCGCGCCGCCAGTTCCAGCGCCGTGGACAGGCCGGCGAAGCCCGCGCCGACGATGATCACGTCCGCCTGCACGTCGCCTTCAAGCTCAGGTTGCGCGCGCTCGGGCGCGTCGATCCAGCCGCCGATCGGACGATACTTCCGCAACGCGGCATCGGCGCGCATTTCCTCGCCCCAGCGCGCGAGCGGCCCGGCCGCCGCGGCGCCCGCCGCCTGCATCGCCGCCGCCGCGCCGACCCCGCCCGATGCCGGTCGCGTCGCCTGCCCTGCCTGTGCTCCCTGCCCGAGCGCCATTGCGCCGTGTGCATCGCCCATGTCCGCCTCCGTCAGTCCCTGCTGAGAATGTGAATCGCCAGCGCGGCCTCTTCGACGCCCTGCAAGCCGCCGCCGTTCTCCTGGATCGCATGACGCGCGCCGTCCACCTGCCGCGCACCCGCTTCGCCGCGCAACTGCGTGACCAGCTCGTACAACTGCCCGATGCCGGTCGCGCCAAGCGGATGGCCCTTCGATTCGAGGCCGCCCGACGTGTTGATCGGGATGCGGCCTCCGAGCGTGAACTCACCGCGCTCGGCGGCCGGACCGCCTTCGCCGAGCGGCACGAAGCCGAGGTTCTCGGCCTGGATGATTTCACCCATCGCCGACGCATCGTGCACTTCGGCCACGTCCATGTCCGCCGGCCCCATGCCGGCCTGCTCGTAGGCCTGCAACGCGGCGAGCCGGCCGATGTGCTTGTGCGGCTCGTCGATGCGCCGCCGCGTGAAGCTGCGGATCACGCTCGCGGCGATCCGGATGCAGCGGCTGCGATCGGCGCCGATGCGCTCCAGCCCATCCTCCGTGCACAGGATCGCGGCCGCCGCGCCGTCCGACAGCGGCGCGCACATCGGCAGCGTGATCGGGTACGTGATCGGCGCGGCCGCCAGCACCTCGTCGATCGTGAACGGCTGGCGGAACTGCGAATACGGGTTGTGCACCGAATGCCCGTGGTTCTTCGCCGACACGGCGGCGATCTGCCGCTGCGTCGTGCCGTACGTGTGCATGTGGTGCCGGCACATCGCCGCGTAGATCTTCATGAAGCGGCTGTACGGGCGCTCGGACTCCGAACCGGGCGGCGGCTCGATCCCTTCGCCGAGCCGCGCGAGCGTCGCGAAATTCTCGTCGACGCGCGATACGTCCCAGCCGGCCTCGAACAGCGCGAACGATTTCGCCTTGTCCGCGACGTTCATCTTTTCCGCGCCGAGCGCGAGCGCGACGTCGCACGCGCCCGACTGCAGTTCGCGCACCGCGAGGTGCACCGCCGTACTGCCGGACGCGCACGCGTTCTCGACGTTGAACACCGGAATGCCTTCGAGGCCGATCTTGCTGAACACGACCTGGCCGGGAATCGACAACTGCCCCTGCAGCGGGCCGTTGGTGATGCCCGCATAGAACGCGGCGCGGATCGCATCGGCGTGGCAACCTGCGTCCCGCAATGCGCGTTGCAGCGCCTCTCTCGCCAGATCGTCGAGGCTGCGGTCGAGATGCCGGCCGAACACGGTCATCGCGATACCGGCGATGTAGATGTTGCTCATCGTATGGAATCCATATGAAGCAGGTTCAGATCCTGCGTTGCTGACCCTGCCAGTACTGTTCGCGCAGGTCCTTCTTCAGCACCTTGCCGGCCGTGCTGCGCGGCAGCGCCGCGACGAAGTCCACGCTCTTGGGCGCCTTCACCGAGCCGAGCTTCTCCTTGCACAGCGCGACGAGCTCTTCCGCGCTCACCTGCTGCCCGGCATTGAGTTCGACCACGGCCTTCACGGCCTCGCCCCATTTGTCGTCGGGCACGCCGATCACCGCGCAGTCCTGCACGGCCGGATGCGCCCAGATCACCTGCTCGATCTCGCTCGGATAGACGTTGAAGCCGCCGCTGATGATCATGTCCTTCTTGCGGTCGGTGATGTGCAGATAGCCGTCGCGATCGAGATGGCCGATGTCGCCGGTGTGCAGCCAGCCGTCGACGATCGTCTCGGCCGTCTTGTCCGGCGCGCGGTAGTACCCCTTCATCACGAGGTCGCCGCGTACGCAGATCTCGCCGGTTTCGCCCTGCTTCAACACCTCGCCGCGCTCGCCGACGATTTCGACGCGCACCAGCGGGTTCGGGCGGCCGACCGACGCGAGCCGCGTGTCGGACGCGAGCTTGCCGTCGACGAAATGCTCGGGCGGCGTCAGGTACGAGATCGACGCGGGCGCCTCGGTCTGCCCGTAGCCGCCCGTCATCACCGGGCCGAACACGTCGATCGCGCGCTTGAGCTTCTCGACCGACATCGGCGCGGCGCCGTACAGGAAATAGCGCAGCGACGAGAAGTCGACCTGCTCGATGCCGGGGATGTCGAGCAGCCGGTAGATCACGGTCGGCGGCAGGAAGAACTCGGTCACGCGATGCTTGACGATCGCGCCGAGCAGCAGCGCCGGGTCCGGCTTCGGCAGCACGACCACCGTGCCGCCGCGCGCGGTGCACGGCAGCGACATCATGCCGGCCGTGTGCGTCATCGGCGCCGCGGCCAGATTGACCGGGCGCGCATCGTCGTACGTCATCGCGATCATGAATTGCGCGAAGTATGTCTGCAGCGAACGGTGCGTGTTCATCACGCCCTTCGGCGCGCCCGTCGTGCCGCCCGTGGCCGACAGCGCGACGACGTCGTCCATCGTGTAGTCGACGACCGGCGGCGTCGCCGGTTGGTGCTCGCTCCACGAAGCCAGCGACGGTGCCCACGGCAGGTCGGCGTCGAGGCACACCCACAGCCGGATCTTCGGCAGGCTCGGCCGCAGCGCATCGATCGCGGCCGCGAACGCCTGATGGAAGAACAGCACTTCGC
>NZ_BCPP01000890.1:0-2958 GCF_016586125.1 Burkholderia sp. E168m23 | reverse complement strand
TTTTCTTTGTGCCGGCTGTAGCGCTGCCGGCCCGGGCCGCAGCGCCGTTACAGCGGCGACGGCACCGCTGCGCGCGTGCGCGGCGAGCGCGCCAGACGCGGCTGCAGGTTCGGATCGGTCGATTCGGGCTGCTCGGCGCGCATCTCGACGCCGATCGGCGGCAGCGTCGCGCTCTGCGCGGCCCACTGTTCGCCCATCATCGCGTCGGTCGAGTGGCTGAAATGCTCGACGAGATGGTCGATGAACGTGCGCACCTTCGCCGGCAGATGGCGCCGGCTCGGATAGGCGATGTTGATCTCGACCTGCGGCAGCCGGAAATCCGGCAGCAGCCGCACGAGCGCGCCGCGCGCGATGTCGCTGCCGATCAGGTAGCTCGGCAGGATCGCGACACCCATCCCGAGCAACGCGAACTGGCGCAGCATCGCGGTGTTGTTCGCGACGATCACGTTGGTCGGGCGCACGCGCACTTCGCCGTCCGGCCCCGTGAACACGCGCTCGTCGCCCCAGTATTCGGTCGGCAGGCTCAGCGCCGGATGCTCGGCGAGCTGTTCCGGATGCGTCGGCACGCCGTGCTTTTCCAGATAGCTCGGCGTCGCGCACACGGTCATGCAACCGGTGGTCAGGCGCCGCGTGACGATGCTCGCGCTACGCATCTGGCGCGTGACGACGATGCCGACGTCGAAACCTTCCTCGACCAGATCGACCTGCCGGTCGACCAGCGTGAGATCGGGCACCACCTTCGGGAAATTCTCCGTGTACGACTGCAGCACGGGGGCGAGGTTGTGCAGGCCGAACACCACCGGCGCGACGATGCGCAGCGTGCCGACCGGCTCGTGATTGCGTGCGACGACCATCTGCTCGACATCCTCGAGCTCGTCGAGGATCTGGCGGGCACGCTCCAGATAGACCTGACCCGACTCCGTCAGGGAGAGGCTGCGCGTGGTGCGGTTAAGCAAACGCGTGCCGAGCCGGCCTTCCAGATCGGCGACGTGGCGCGTCGCGACCGCGTTGGAGATATCCATTGCGCTCGCGGCCCGCGCGAAACTGCCGAGATCTGCAACCTTGACGAACACGCGCATCGACTGCAAATGATCCATAAACGACTCCTGCCGCTGTTACAACTTCAAAAAGATGAAGCAAATGCGTAATTCTCCTACGACAGCGGAAATGATGCAGAGTTGCTCAACAAGGGGCCGGTTGACGATAAAAATAGTCAAAAATCCTCGGCCTCTGCGGATAGTTGATCCAATTATTCTGCCGAGAGCAACAATTGGGTGAACCTCGTCGAGTAAATGGCCGAATCAGGAAGGACATATTTGATGCGACACAACAGCGCACCCTGTTGCACCGCGCGGGAGCGGCGCCGGGTGTGGCTGGCGCTGATTGCGGCGGAGCGTAACAACCTGTTAAAAAGACACCATGGAGGCAGCCGACGTAGCATCATGTCGGCCCCGGCCGGGCGGGACGGGTGCGCAAGGTGCGCCGCCGCCACGGCCCCGCTTTCAACGCGCGACACCCCGTTCACCATGAAAATTGCCATCCTCGACGACTACCAGGACGCCGTCCGCAAGCTGAACTGCTTCGAGATGCTCGCCGGCCACGACGTAAAGGTCTTCAACAATACGGTGCGCGGCCTCGGACAGCTCGCCAGCCGTCTGGCGGAAGTCGAGGCGCTCGTGCTGATTCGTGAACGGACCCCGATTACGTCCCAGTTGCTCGCCAAGCTGCCGAACCTGCGCATGATCAGCCAGACCGGCCGCGTGTCGAGCCATATCGATCTCGACGCGTGTACCGACCGCGGCGTCGCGGTGCTCGAAGGCACCGGTTCGCCGGTCGCGCCGGCCGAGCTGACCTGGGCGCTCGTGATGGCCGCCCAGCGCCGCATTCCGCAGTACGTCGCGAACCTGAAGCAGGGTGCGTGGCAGCAGTCGGGCCTGAAGACGTCGGCGCTGCCGCCGAACTTCGGCCTCGGCCAGGTGCTGCGCGGCCAGACGCTCGGCATCTGGGGCTACGGCAAGATCGGCCGGCTCGTCGCCGGCTACGGCAAGGCGTTCGGGATGAACGTGTTGATCTGGGGCCGCGAGCATTCGCTCGAAGCCGCGCGCGCCGACGGCTACACGGCCGCCGAGAGCCGCGAAGCGCTGTTCGAGCAAAGCGACGTGCTGTCGCTGCACCTGCGCCTGCACGACGACACACGCGGCATCGTGAAGCAGGAAGACCTGATGCGGATGAAGCCGACGTCGCTGCTCGTCAACACGAGCCGCGCCGAGCTGCTCGAGGAAAACGCGCTCGTCAACGCGCTGTCGCACAACCGGCCGGGCATGGTCGCGATCGACGTGTTCGAAAGCGAGCCGATCCTGCAGGGCTACAGCCTGCTGCGGATGGAAAACGTGATCTGCACGCCGCACATCGGCTACGTCGAGCGCGAAAGCTACGAACTGTATTTCAGTGCCGCATTCCGCAACATTCTCGCGTTCGACGACGGCGACATGTCGAGCGTCGCCAACCCGGAAGCGCTGACGCCGATCCGCAAGCGCTGATCGCACGGGCTGCGCGCGTCGCGCGGCCCCCTTTCATTCCCGCTCGTCAGGCGGCCACGCGGCCGCCCGTCATCGCGCCGACCCGCGTGAGGAAGTGCTCACCGTCGCGCCGCCCGAGATCGTACGCATGCCGCATCTGCGACGGGCTCGTGTAATCCCAGCTCGAAATCGGCACCTTGCTCGACGGCTGCACGTACAGCCGCCGCTGGTCGCCATGCGCGACCGTGAACATCTGCGGACGCGGATACAGCCGCGTGACCAGCACCAGCACGTCGCCCGGCGACGGATCGAGCGCATCGACCGGCACGTTGTCGACCATCCCGCCGTCGAGCACCGGCCGGCCGCCACGCCGCAGCACCGGCGTGAACGGCGGCGTGCAGGACGACTGCAGGATCAGGTCGGCGAGTTCGTCGACGTG
>NZ_BCPP01000889.1:0-2964 GCF_016586125.1 Burkholderia sp. E168m23 | reverse complement strand
CCTCGGCCTGCAACGCGCAATGCCGGTTGATGACGAACGGGCCGTGGATCGAATCGATCACGACGAAATTGCGGACGGTCTGATTCATGGGCTGGGGCGCGTGCGAAGGCAATCAGCTGAGCGGGCGGTCGGCGAACAGATGCTGAATCTGCGAGGAATACGCGCGCACGTTGTGCTCGGCGAGCGTGTCGACCTGATGCAGGCAGCGGCGGGCGGCGGCCGCGTAGTCGTCGAGCCGCGCGTCGTGCGTCTGCGCAGCGGTCGCGATCGCGCGCGCCGCATCGAAGATCTCGAAGTCCGGATAGTAGTAGCCGACGTCGCGCAGGAACGGCGAGTTGTGCACGAGCGGATAGTTGCCGTACAGCGCGTCGTACAGCAGGTAGTTCAGGCCGTTTTCCCAGTGGTGCGACACCACGATGTCGGTGTGATGCGCGGCCCATGCGACGAACGGCGCGCGCACGTCGGCGGTGGCCTTGCCGTCGCGCACCATCTCGAGCCCGAGCGCGAGATGCTTGAAGGCGACGTTTTCCTTCTTGTCGAACGTGTTGGTCATGTACACGTGCTCGACGAGCTCCGGATGCTCGACGTAGCACGCGTTCGCGGCGAGCATCGGCACGATCGCGCTCTTCACGACGTTCAGGTTCGGCTCGAAGAACGCGATGCGCTTGGCCGGGCCGTGGTTGCGATAGCCGAAGCGGGCCTTCAGTTCAGGATCGGCGTCGAGGCTGCGCTCGATGAAATACGGCGACCAGATATGTGGCAGCTCGATCACCGGGGCACGGTACACGGCCTGGAAATACGCGGCGCACGTGTGCATGTGCTGCGGATTGGTCCAGATCTCGTCGAACTGCACGCGGTGCGGGTTCGGCCGCCAGTCGTTCTTCTCGAAGTTGATCGTCTCGACCGCGATCACGTAGTCGTTGCCGAAGCGATACGACACGCACTTGCCGCCGCGCTGGCGCATGACGTCCGTGTGCGACGGGTCGATGAACGCGTTCATCTCGATCAGCAGGTCGGTCTGGTGAACGACGGCCGACAGCGGCCGCAGCGCGTCGCCGAACGCGTCCATCATCAGCGCCTGCGGATACTCGGTGATGCCGTCGTCGTGCGCGAGCCAGACCTCGCCGATCAAAGGCGACTGCTTCAGCAGCATGTACAGGTACACGCAATGCTGGTTCGCGCCGTTGTACCAGATCGACTGCGTCGCGTCGCGCTGCACGTTCATCGTTATCGCGACATTGAGTTTCATCGGATCGGCTCCGTGGGGCGGGCAGTGCGTGGCTTACTGCGCGGCGCTTTGCGTCTGACGCGGCACGTAGCCCGTCAGATGCCAGCGGCCGTCGGTTTCGAGGCGGAAGCTCAGCTTCTCGAACATCGTGGCGCCGCTCGTGAGCGTCGTCGCGTAATCGACGTTCGCATAGAGCCCGTCGGGCATTCCGGTCGTCCGCTCGTAGCGGATGCGCGTGACCTGCGCCCAGCCGCGATGGCCGACCGCGCCGACCGACTGGCGTGCCTGCTGCATCTGCGCGGCGAACTGATCCTGCTTGAAGCGCGCCTTGACGAACGGCGCGGCGTCGCTCCATACCGCCCCGTACTGGCCGGCGTCGAGCTGCTTGAACACCGCATCGGAGTCGCGCAGCAGCGTGTCGGCCGATTCGCCGGCGGCTTGCGCGTGCGCGCCGATCGCGATCGATGCGGCGGCGCAGCCGATCAGCCATTTTGCGCGGGTGAGGGTCGAGCGTGCGTTCATGGTCAGGGTCCGGAAAGGGCGGCGCGTCACGCGTCGCGATAGAGGGTGGCGATCGCGTCCGTATAGGCCGCGACGTTCTCGGGGTTGTAGATGCTGACCGAGTCGAGCACGTGCTTCGACTGCTCGCGATACGCGTCGAGGTTCGCGTCGTGCTCGGCGAACGCCTGCAGCAGCGCGCGGCCGCCCGCCTGGCAGTCGAAGTCCGGATAGAAATACCCGGCCTTGCCGAGGAACGGCGAGTTGTGGATCAGCGGATAGTCGCCGTACAGCAGCTCGTAGTACAGGTAGTTCTGCGCGTTCTCCCACGTGTGCGACACCACCGCATCGCCGTACGCGGCCATGAACTCGTACACCGCATAGCGGCTTTCGAACGTCGTGATGCCGTGGTTCACGATGTCGAGGCTCTTCGCGAAGTGCACGAACGTCGGATGTTCCTTCAGGTGAATCGTGTTGCACACGCGCACGAACTCGAGGAACTCGGGCTTCGCGCGATACGCTTCCTCGGTCACGAGCATCGGAATGATGCTCGTCTTCACCATGCAGATGTTCGGCTCGAACATCGTCACGCGCCAGCGCGGCTTGGCCGGTTGATAGCCGAACGACAAACCGGCGCCGAGCGTCGCGCGCGCCTTGTCGAACAGCATCGGATGCCAGATGTGCGGGACGATCGTGACCGGCGCGCGCAGGCCCGTCTGGTAGTAGTGCAGGCACGAGCGCTCGAACTCGGGGATCGTCCACACCGCGTCGTACGGCGCGCCCGAGAACAGGAAGCCCGACGGCTTGTCGAACATCGCGCGCTCGATGTCGATCACGTAGTCGTTGCCGACCCGCATCGTGACCACCTTGCCGCCGCGTTCGCGAAACGCGCGCAGGTAGTCCGCGCCGAACTGCGCGCTCATTTCGATCAGCACGTCGCAGCGCTCGAGCGCTTCATCCATCGACAGCAGCGGCACGTTCCACTCGCCGAGCATCATCTGCGGATCGGCGACCTGTTCGCCGCCGTTCACCATCACGGCATCCGCGACGAGCGGTGACTGGCGCAGCAGCAGGATCAGCAGCAGGCAGTTCTGGAAAATGCCGTTTTCCCACAGCGACTGGCCGGCGCCGCGCACGAACAGCGACACGCCGACGACGAGACGCTTGCCCTCGCCGGGCGCTTGACGGGCATTGGAGTCCGACATGCGTATGCTCCGGTTCAGGCGACCAGACGCGAG
>NZ_BCPP01000888.1:0-2966 GCF_016586125.1 Burkholderia sp. E168m23 | reverse complement strand
GAACGGGCAACCGGCCGCGAGCGCGGGGGCGACCTTGTGCGCGGCCAGGTTCAGCGGGAAGTTGAACGGCGAGATGAACGAGCACGGGCCGACCGGCACGCGCTTCGTGTAGCCCGTATAGCCCTGCGCCCGCGCGGAGATTTCGAGGTTGACGATCTCGCCGTCGATGCGCACCGATTCCTCGGACGCGACGCGGAACGTGTCGATCAGCCGCGTGACTTCGCCCTTCGAATCGTTGATCGGCTTGCCGGCCTCGATGCACAGCGCCTCGGCCAGCTCGTCGAAACGCTCGCGAAACCGCGCGACGCAATGATCGAGCACGGCCTGCCGCTGGTAGGCCGGCATCTCGCGCATCGGCTTCGTGGCGTCGACGGCCGCGGCGATCGCCGCATCGATCGCCTTCGCGTCGGCCAGCGCGACGCGCGTGGCGACCTTGCCGCTGAACTTGTCGGTCACCTCCAGATCGGTGTTCGCGTAGACGGCTTCGTTGGCGAGGTAGTACGGATAGGTTTCCTTCAACATGGAACGACTCCTTCCTGTGAACGGGAATTCAAAGTTGCGCCGACAGGCGCTTGATCTCGCGGTTCAGCACGCGCTCGTTGTCCGAGTAATCGATCGGCACGTCGATCACGTGCACGCCCGGCGACGAGAAGCACTCGCGCAGCAACGGCTCGAGATCGTCGGCCGACTCGACGCGATGCCCGTGCGCGCCGTAGCTTTGCGCGTACGACACGAAATCGGGGTTCTGCAGCGTCATCGCGAAATCGGGGAAATTCATGTTCTCCTGCTTCCAGCGGATCATCCCGAACGCATCGTCGCGCAGGATCATCACGACGATGTCGAGCTTCAGCCGCACGGCCGTTTCGAGCTCCTGCGAATTCATCATGAAGCCGCCGTCGCCGCACACGGCGATCACCTTGCGCTGCGGATGCACGATCTTCGTCGCGATCGCCGACGGCAGGCCCGCGCCCATCGACGCGAGCGCGTTGTCGAGCAGCAGCGAGTTCGGCTCGTGCGCACGCCAGTAGCGCGCGAACCAGATCTTGTACATCCCGTTGTCGAGACAGACGATGCCGTCGACCGGCAACGCGTTGTACAGGTCGTTGACGATCCGCACCGGGTACATCGGGAACCGCGGGTCGTGCTGGCCTTTTTCCAGGTGCGCGTCGAAATGCGCCTTGATCATCTTGAAGCGCTCGAAATCCCAGTGCGATTGCGGCGTCAGCGCCTCCTTCATCTGCCACACCGCATTCGCGATGTCGCCGACCACCTCGATCTGCGGGAAATAGACGGGATCGACCTGCGCGCCGAGGAAGTTCACGTGGATCACGGTCTTGTCGTCGGTGCGCATGAAGAACGGCGGCTTCTCGATCACGTCGTGGCCGACGTTGATGATGCAATCCGCCTGCTCGATCGCGCGATGCACGAAGTCGCCGTCGGACAGCGTCGCGTTGCCGAGCCACAGCGGGTGCGTCTCGTCGATCACGCCCTTGCCCATCTGTGTCGTGAAGAACGGGATGCCCGTCTTGTCGACGAATTCGAGCAGCATCTTGCAAGTGGTCTTGCGGTTGCCGCCCGCGCCGATCATCAGCAGCGGATGGCGCGCGGCCTGGATCGCGTCGACCGCGTGCGCGACCGCCTTCTCCTCGGCCACCGGCCGCCGGCTGTAGCTGCGCGGGATCGGCTTGCCGTCGCCCTCCTCGTGCGCAATGTCCTCGGGCAGTTCGAGGTGCGCGGCGCCCGGGCGCTCCTCCTCCGCGCGGCGGAACGCCTCGCGCACCGCCGACGGGATGTTGCCGATCGACACGATCTGCCGCGTGAACTTCGTGAGCGGCTGCATCATGTCGACCACGTCGACGATCTGGAAGTGGCCCTGCTTGCTGGACTTGATCGGCTTCTGCCCGGTGATCATCAGCATCGGCATCCCGCCGAGCTGCGCATACGCGGCGGCCGTCACGAAGTTCGTCGCGCCCGGCCCGAGCGTCGCGAGACACACGCCGGTGCGGCCCGTGAGGCGGCCGTAGGTGGCGGCCATGAACCCGGCCGCCTGCTCGTGCCGGGTCAGCACGAGCTTGATCTTCGATCGCCGCAGCGATTCGAGCAGATCGAGGTTTTCCTCGCCGGGAATGCCGAACACGTACTCGACGCCTTCGGCTTCCAGCGCCTTCACGAACAGATCCGATGCTTTCATGGGGACTCTCGGTTATGCCGCCTGCCCGGCCTACGGACACGCGGCGTTCAGGACGCGCGCCGGCCTACGGCACGCGGACGCCTTATCTACTGGACACAGACCACGGCACTGCTCGCCGCGCAACACGCGATGCTCGATGCGTGATGCGCGGCGGCGCCTCCGGATACCGGAGGACGAACGGACCCGCCCGCACGCGGCAAGCACGCGCGGGCGGCAAAGACGTTTTTGATTGTAGACGGATTCGCGAGATTCCGACTTCGACCGGATGGCCGGCTCCCGCCGCGCGACGGGATCGGCCTGACGGCCAATTCCACCTCGAACGACGCGCGCGGCGCTACCGTAGGCGCAACCGAATTCCATTCATCGAACATGTGAACCATGGTTGACATCCTGCAATCCGTGCCCTACAGTGCGCCTACGTTCAGCATCCGGACCACCGACGTCTTCGAAGCGTGGTTCGCCGGCCTGCCGGATCGCGTCGCGCGGCGGCGCATCCAGGCGCGCATCGACCGTCTGTCGATGGGCAATCCGGGCGACTGGAAATCCGCCGGCTCCCCCGTCGTCGAAATGCGTATCGACCACGGCCCCGGCTATCGCGTCTATTACGTGAGGCGCGGAACGATATGGGTCATCCTGCTCTGCGGCGGCGATAAATCGACGCAACAGGCCGACATCCGCGCCGCGCACGCAATGCCCGCGCACCTCGACATGGAGTGATCGATGGACAAGATCAAGACGCGGCCGTGGGATTCGGCCGAACACCTGAAAACCGAAG
>NZ_BCPP01000887.1:0-2967 GCF_016586125.1 Burkholderia sp. E168m23 | reverse complement strand
GATCTCGTCAACGTGACGAGCCTGTTCTATCTCGTGCCCGTCGTCACCACGTTGATGGATGCCGTGTGGCTCGGCAACCGGCCCGAGCCGCTCGCACTCGCCGGCATGGGCGCGATCATCGCGGGGCTCGCGCTGGTGTTCCGCGCGCCGGCCGCCCGTCCGCAACCCGACCGCGCGTGAGTAGACGGGCCGCCGCGCCCGCGGGTGCGGCGGCCCGTATCGGACACATACGACGATTCCGCGCAAATCGAAAGGAACGGGAAAGATGCGTGCAAGGCGTTCGTCTTGTTTGCCCGAAAAACGCGGAATTCTCGGGGCTTTCCGCTGATTTTTAATGGTTCGGATAGCGAAAAACGCCGCCGGTTGCCTATACTCGAATTGACCGGCCTGCTCGTAACGGGCCGGACCAATTAGAAACACCCGGCATGGGGCCGGGGTGAGCGCACGTGTGCCGTTTCAGGCCGATATCCCGCAGGGATGGAGCCGCCAACGCAAGCGTTGAAGCGCCCACTTCGGTCGACACTGGAGACACGCATGACGACCTACTTCACGATCGGCGACTTCATCCTGTTGATTCCGATGGCGCTGGCCGGAGCGCTATTTCTCGGCGCGGTGCCGTGCGCCACTCAATTCCGTCACAACCTGCTGCGCGTACTCGGCGTCATTCTCGGCGTCGGCGTCGCGGTATTGCTCGTTGAAGGCCTGCCTGCGCTGATCTAGCGCCGCCGGCCGTGCGCGACGCGCATCGCTGCACCGCAGCGATGCGACGTACCGCGTGTGCGTCGGACCCGGCACGCGATGTTTCGCATGCCGTATCGACTTCCGCTCAGATCGCCTGATCGGTGGACGGCTTTTCCCACAAATTAATGCCGCCTTCGGTCGCGTAACGATCGATCTCCGCGAGTTCCTCCGCCGAGAATTCGAGGTTCTGCAACGCGCCGACGTTCTCGCGCACCTGCTCCGCCCGGCTCGCGCCGATCAGCGCGGACGTCACGCGGCCGTTACGCAGCACCCACGCCAGCGCCATCTGCGCCAGGCTCTGCCCACGCCGTTCGGCGATCGCGTTGAGCTTGCGCACATGCTCGAGGTTGTCCGCGCTCAGGTGATCCTCCTTCAGCGAGCCGCCGCCCGGCTTGTTCACGCGCGCGTCGGCCGGCACGCCGTTCAGGTACTTCGACGTGAGCAGGCCCTGCGCGAGCGGCGTGAACGCGATGCTGCCCGCGCCGACGTCGTCGAGCGTGCCGAGCAGATCCTCTTCGATCCAGCGGTTCAGCATGTTGTACGACGGCTGGTGAATCAGCAGCGGCACCTTGTATTGCGCGAGCAGCGCGGCCATCTCGCGCGTCTTCGCGGCCGAATACGACGAAATGCCGATGTAGAGCGCCTTGCCCTGCTGCACGGCCGACGCCAGCGCACCCGCCGTTTCCTCGAGCGGCGTATGCGCGTCGAAACGGTGCGAGTAGAAGATGTCGACGTAGTCGAGCCCCATCCGCTGCAGGCTCTGGTCGAGGCTCGCGAGCACGTACTTGCGCGACCCGCCGCCGCTGCCGTATGGCCCCGGCCACATGTCCCAGCCGGCCTTCGTCGAGATCAGCAGCTCGTCGCGATACGGGCGGAAATCCTCCTTCAGCAGCCGGCCGAAGTTGATTTCGGCGCTACCGTACGGCGGCCCGTAGTTGTTCGCGAGGTCGAAGTGGTTGATGCCGAGGTCGAATGCGGTGCGCAGGATCTCGCGCTGCGTCGAGATCGGCGTCGAATCGCCGAAGTTGTGCCACAGTCCGAGCGACAGGGCGGGCAGTTTGAGCCCGGATTTGCCGCAAGTGCGGTATTGCATGCCGGCATAACGTTCGGAAGCTGCTTCGTAGGCCATGAGTCTGTTCCGTCAGGACATCGGGGAAAGGGACGCGCGCCGGCCGCGCCAATGACGCGACGGCGGCGAAGGAGTCATACGACGACTATGGTAGCGAAAGCGGCCGGATCACGCACGGCGGCGCGACGATGGACGCGACCGCGGCGCTCGCCTACACTGCGGCGTCTCGAATCACCGTTTCAGCGAGGTTGGTATGTCCCGGGTCATCTCGGTTGCACTGCTCGTCGGCGGCGTCGTGCTGCTGTATTTCGGCGGCCAGTCGTTCCATTCGATCAACGACAACGTGTCGCGCTTCTTCACCGGCTCGCCCGCGACGAAGACGATCCTGCTGATCGTCGGTGGCGCCGTCGCATCGTTCGTCGGCCTGATCGGCCTCGCGATGCCGGGCGGCAAGCGCTGATCGCATCGCAGCGCGACGCGCGCACGGCTAGCGATCGCATCGAGAGCGGCTTGGTCAACTATCCGGCCTATGGCAACCGGCTCGTCGTGCCGACATCACGCGCGCGAGCCGCGCCAAACGAAACGGGCGGCCAGGCCGCCCGTCGTTTCATTTGCCCGCGATGCACCGCATCGCGTGATCGCCGCGGCTTCGCCGGCCGCCGGTCGGCCTAGAACTGCACTTCCGGCTTCGATGCCGAGCGCGTGCCGGGCACCGGCCGGTTGCTTGCGCCGTGGTATGTGTACACGAGCGAGAACTTCACCTGGTCGGAACGGTTCTGCCCGGCCGAATGCAGCGTGTTGCTGTGGAAGAACACGACGTCGCCCGTCTGCAGCGACGGGCACGTCGCCGCGTCGATCATCCTGCGGTTCTCCGGCAGATCACTGCGGAAGAATTTCGCGTCATCGAACGCTTCCGGTCCGAATTCGGCCGTATGCGAACCCGGCACGAGCCACAGCGCGCCGTTCTCGTTGGTTTCCGGCCCGAGCGCGAGCCACACCGACACCATGTCCGGCCGCTCGAACGCCCAGTAGCGGAAATCGCGATGCCAGCCGGTCAGGCTGCCGTACGCCGGGTGCTTCGTCATCATGCAGTTGTGATGCGCACGCGACAGCACGGGCTCCTCGCCGAAATACTCGCGCATCCACGCGCCGATTTC
>NZ_BCPP01000886.1:0-2983 GCF_016586125.1 Burkholderia sp. E168m23 | reverse complement strand
GGTTTCACGTCCGCCGCGAATGCGCGCCGGTGCATGAATTTCTTTTCACGTTGCGTATGCCGATCCGCTAACGCCCCTCCTCTATGCTTGTCCTCAACCCGTGCACGACGCCGCTATCGACACGCCGCACCGGGGAGATGCCCATCCAATCATCATGAGGACTCCAGACATGAAAACCGCCAACATCGTCGCCGCCGCCATGCTTGCCGCAATCGGCACGCTGTCCGTTCCCGCGTTTGCGCTGACCGGCAGCCAGCCGATGCGGATGTCGCCCGCCGCCACCAAGGACGGCGCGCCCGGCACCCAGGCCGCCGGCCAGTGGGTGCCGCCCTACGGCCAGCCGATCCACGAAAAGACGCGCGCCGAGGTCCACGCCGAACTCGTGCAAGCCGAACAGGACGGGCAGCTCAAATACCTGAACTCCACGCTCTATTCGCATTGATGGGGGCGACCGTGCGGCCGGGCGCGATGCCCGGCTCGCGCCGCCAGCGGCGGCGCCTGTCCCCCGAATGGCTCGCCGTCCATGAAGCTGCTTCCGTTGCTCGCTCGTTCCGCCCGTCTCGCGCTCGTCGCGATTGCCGCCGGCGTCATGTTGTCCGCCTGTGCCGCCGCGCAGCCGGACGGCCCCGGCGACTGTGTCGGCCCGCCCGACTTCTGCATACCGTTCTTCGGCTCGTAAACGCATGACGGGCGCGCTGCCATCGGCAGTGCGCCCGTCAGTTCATTGCGCGGCCGAAACCGCGCGTTCATGCGTCCGGCAGCGTCACCTGGTAGCCATAGCGGCTCACCGTATCGATCCGGACGTCGGGCAGATGCCGCGCGAGCTTGCGGCGTAGCCGCGACACCACGAGATTGACGCTCGACGGATCGACATCCTCCTTGTCCTGCCAGACGTACCGGATCAATTGGTCGCGCGGCACTGGCGCGTTCGGATGGCGCATCAGGCATTCGAGCAACAGGAATTCCCGGCGCGTCACGGCGAGACGCAGTTTGCCGTCCGCGAGTTCGCGCGCCAGTGTCTCGACCGCGGACACCCCTGCGATCGAACGGCCCGCCTCGCGCGGCCCGGCCAGCCGCTGCAACGCCTGCAGGCGTTCGTGCAGCTCGATGAACGAATACGGTGCGCAGAAACACGCATCGGCGCCCGCGCGCAGCATATGGATGCGTTCGCGCGCCGACGCGTCGCCGATCAGCACCACGAGCGCGGCGCCGCCGCCGTCGGCCACGAAACGCGGCAGCATCGCCCTCAGCGCGACATCACCGCCGGGCTCGAACGCGGTCGCGACGATCGCGTCGAAAGCCTCCTGCGACGCAAGGAACAAGCCGTCGCGCAGATCGTCGGCGCGCGGCACGCTGTGCCCGCTTTCCTGCAGCGCCTTGTGCAGCCACGACGCTTCCGGATGCGGCGAAGTCACGAGCAGGATGCGCATCTCAATCGGCCTCGCGGCCGACATACGCCGACACGCGCAGCGTCGTCCGGCCGACCATCATCCCAGCGACCTCGGCCAGCATTCGATCGTCACGCGCGTGCCGGGCTCGGCATGGCCGATCCGCAGCGTGAAATCGTGCACGTTGACGACCGTCGACACGATGCTCAGGCCGAGGCCGGCACCCGCGAGATGCCCGGTACGGCGGCTGCGGTACCGGGACCGCAGCACCGCCTCGCGCTCGTCGGCTGCGATGCCCGGGCCATTGTCGATCACGTCGATGCGCGGGCCGGACGGCGTGTCATGCAGTTCCAGGCGCACCGTATCGCCCGACGTCGTGTACTTGAGCGCATTGTCGAGCAGGTTGCTCAGCGCCTCGAACAAGAGTGCGCGATCGCCGTGAATCCGCGCCACCGGCTCGACGGACTGCACGAAGTGGATCGCGCGGCTGTCCGCGAGCGGTTCGAACAACTGCCCGACGTCGATGACCAGATCCTCCAGCGACAGTTCCGCGAATCCGCCGCGCCGCTGCAAGGAACCGATTTCGGCGATACGCAGCATCGCCCGGAAACGATCGAGCAATACGTCGGTCTCGTGGCGTGCCCGCGAGACGAGACGCTCCAGCACGGCATCGTCGAGACGCTCCGCCCGCTGTGCCGCCTGCGCGAGCAGCGTGTGCACATGGGCGAGCGGTGTCCGCAAGTCATGCGCGATGCCGTCGCAGACCCCCTTTACCTCGTTCATCAGCCGCTCGATCTCCTCGAGCATATGGTTGACGAGATGGGACAACAGATCGATCTCGTCGTGTCCGCCGACCGGCAGCCGCTGGCCGAGGTCGCCCTGCGCAATACACTGCGTGATGCGCCGGACCTCCTTCAGACGCCGCATTTGCCGCACGCTGAGCATCAAACCGCCCACGACGCCGGTGCCAAGACAGAGCAGCCCGCCGCCCACCAGCGCCTGGATGATCGCCGCGCGGATGCGCAGGATGTGCGTGAGGTCGCGCCCGAGCACCAGCACGTCGCCGTTCGCACGCCGCTCCGCCATCGTGCGGACGACCGGCGGCACCTGGTCTCCCGCGATCGGCATCGTGTGATCGAGCGTCACGCCGCTGCGGTTCGGCCGCAGGCCGGCCGGCAACGCCAGCACATCGCCGGCGATATGCGTGCCGTTCGCGGTAAAGAGCCCGTAGTAGTTGGTATGCATCCGCTCGCGCTCGATCCGGTGCAGGATCGCGGCGGCAAGCTGGTCGTCCTGGATCGAATCGAAGTAGATCATCTGCCAATCGATCACCGTGTCGGTTTCCCGCTCCATGTCGTGCGTGATCACCGATGCGATGAAACCGAGCAGCAGCATCACCGACACGGAGAACGTCACGGTATAGACCGACACCAGCCGAAACGTACTCGAGTACCAGCGTCGCGCGGGTGCCGGCGGGACGTGATGCGCGGCCGACGCCGCGGTAGCCGGCTCAGCCAAGGCGATACCCCGCGCCGCGTACGGTCTGGATCATCTGCTTCGCATCGGATGGATCGATCTTCCTGCGCAACCGACCC
>NZ_BCPP01000885.1:0-3004 GCF_016586125.1 Burkholderia sp. E168m23 | reverse complement strand
GCCTTAGGCAACGGTGTACCAGAGGTCAATTGTGACGGTAGGCTGAAAAAACGACGGCCACATCAATGAGGTGGCCGTCGTCGTTGCTACCGGGCTGCTTAACGAGAACGTATCAACTTAGGCTATCGAGGCGACTCCATCGATAAAAATCTCAGTGGATGCTTCCCAAAATCTCGCTTTATGGTTCCCGCTACAAACGCCTTCAGACGTCAATATTCCCCGCCCGCAACGCATTACTCTCGATAAACGCCCGCCGCGGCTCGACGTCATCCCCCATCAGCGTAGTAAAGATCCCATCCGCCGCAATCGCGTCTTCGATCTGCACACGCAGCAGACGCCGCACTGCCGGATCCATCGTCGTTTCCCACAGCTGCTCGGGGTTCATCTCGCCGAGCCCCTTATAGCGTTGTTTGGAGACGTTCCGCTCAGCATCCGCCAGCAGCCACTTCATCGCGCTCTTGAAGTCCGCGACGGCCATGCTGCGCTCACCGCGCTTGATGACCGCACCTTCCCCAATAAGCCCCTTGAACGTATTCGCGGTGGTCACGAGCTGCTGATAATCCGCCGTGTGCTGGAATTCCTGGTCGATGACCGAAACGCGCACGTTGCCGTGATGCGTGCGCTCGACATGCAACGCCCGCTGTTCGCGAACCGCGTCATACGAAGGCACAACCCGCACTTCGTTCTTCAGCGCCTCATCATGCAACGCAGCATGCAGCGCCTTAGCCGAGGCCTCGGTCGAAGCCTCGTTGGAGAGATCGATCACCACCCCATCCATGACGGCTTCCAGCGCCGCCGGGTCATACAACCGGCTCAACCGATCGATCACGCTCTGCGACAGTAGATACGACCGCGCCAACTCCCCGAGCGCATCCCCAGAAATCGCCGCCGCATTTTCACCCGGCACCAGCTCCGAGCCTTGCAGCGCCAACCGCAGCATATGCGCGTTGAGCTCCACGTCATCCTTCAGATACCGCTCGTCCTTGCCCGCCTTGATCTTGTAAAGCGGCGGCTGCGCGATATACACGTAGCCGCGCTCGATCATGTCCGGCATCTGGCGATACAGGAACGTGAGCAGCAGCGTCCGGATGTGCGCACCGTCGACGTCCGCGTCGGTCATGATGATGATGCGGTGATAGCGGAGCTTCTCGAGGTTGTAATCGTCCTTGCCGATCCCACAGCCAAGCGCAGTCACGAGCGTGACGATCTGCTCCGACGACAGCAGCTTGTCGTAGCGCGCCTTCTCGACGTTCAGCACCTTGCCGCGCAGCGGCAGGATCGCCTGGAACTTGCGATCACGCCCTTGCTTCGCCGACCCACCTGCCGAGTCACCCTCGACGATGTAGATTTCGCACTTAGCCGGATCCTTCTCCTGGCAGTCCGCGAGCTTGCCGGGCAGGCCAACGCCATCGAGCACGCCCTTGCGTCGCGTCATCTCACGCGCCTTCCGAGCAGCATCCCGCGCCCGAGCAGCTTCAACAATCTTCCCGCAAATGATCTTCGCGTCGATCGGCGTTTCGAGCAGGAACTCTTCCAGCGCCTTCGCCACAACTTCTTCAACCGGCGCACGAACCTCGGACGACACCAGCTTGTCCTTCGTCTGCGAGCTGAACTTCGGCTCCGGTACCTTCACGGACAGCACGCACGACAACCCTTCGCGCATGTCGTCGCCGGTCGTCTCGACCTTCGCCTTCTTCGCGATTTCGTTGTCGGTGATGTACTTGTTGATGACGCGCGTCATCGCGGCCCGCAGGCCGGTCAGGTGCGTGCCGCCGTCGCGCTGCGGAATGTTGTTCGTGAAGCACAGCACGTTCTCGTTGTAGCTGTCGTTCCACTGCATCGCGACCTCGACGCCCACGCCGTCCTTCTCGCCGTTCGCGAAGAACACGGTCGGGTGCAGGTTGGTCTTCGTCTTGTTGATGTACTCGACGAAGCCCTTCACACCGCCGGCGAACGCGAAATCGTCTTCCTTGCCCGAGCGCAGGTCGGTCAGACGAATTCGCACGCCGTTGTTCAGGAACGAAAGCTCACGCATCCGCTTCGCGAGGATGTCGTAGTGATACTCGACCGTGCCGAAAATGGTCGGATCGGCCATGAAGTGCACTTCGGTGCCGCGGTTTTCGGTGTCGCCGGTCACGAGCATCGGCGACACTTCCACGCCGTCCACCACCTCGACCACGCGATCCTGCGCGACGCCGCGATGGAACTCCATGAAACGCTTCTTGCCGTCGCGGCGCACGGTGAGGCGCAGCCAGCTCGACAGCGCGTTCACGCACGACACGCCCACGCCGTGCAGGCCGCCCGACACCTTGTAGCTGTTCTGGTCGAACTTGCCGCCGGCGTGCAGCTCGGTCATCACGATTTCCGCCGCGCTGCGCTTCGGCTCGTGCTTGTCGTTCATCTTCACGTCGGTCGGAATCCCGCGGCCGTTGTCGGTCACGGAAATCGAGTTGTCGGCGTGAATCGTCACGTGGATGTCGTTGCAGTACCCGGCCAACGCTTCGTCGATCGAGTTGTCGAGCACCTCGAACACGAGGTGGTGCAGACCGGTGCCGTCCGACGTGTCGCCGATGTACATCCCGGGGCGCTTGCGCACCGCTTCCAGACCTTCGAGGATCTGGATCGACGAGGCGCCGTAGCTGCTGTTATCGGGTTGCGAATTGTGCTGTTCACTCATGGATATCTTCCGGTTCTGCGGGGCCACTCTCGTGGCGGCGCGGTGCGTTTCAGCGAGGGAAATCGCCGGCCGCTCCAGTTTCCTGGCCCGCCCCAAGTGCCGAAAAGGCACTAAAAGGGCGGGTTGTCGGTTCGCCATAAAAACGCCAAAGGGGCTTGCCGCCCCCTGGTGTGTGTCGCGATGTCGAGCGCGTCAGATGCGCATCGGCATCACGACATACTTGAACTCTCGTTCTCGGGCACGGTGATCGGCGCGCTCGAGCTGGCGTCGCCGAGGCTCACCTGCACGGTGTCGACCTTCAGGTTCGCGAGCACGTCGAGCAGATAC
>NZ_BCPP01000884.1:0-3005 GCF_016586125.1 Burkholderia sp. E168m23 | reverse complement strand
GGCGCGAGCCCACCCCCGGCCGTATCGAAGAGGGCTGCCCGACCGGCAGCCTTTTTTATTGCCCGCGCGTGTTGCGCCGGCCGTCACGCCCGCCGGCGCGGCGGCGCGTTGACGAGCGCGATGCCGGTCAGCACGAGCGCGGCCGCCGACATGAAGCGCCAGCCGACCGATTCGCCGAGCAGCAGCACGCCGAACGCGACGCCGAACAGCGGCGACAGGAACGTGAAGACGGACAGCCGGGACGCGCTGTAGCGCGTCAGCAGCCAGAACCACGACAGGTAGCTGACGAACGCGACGATCACCGACTGGTACGCGAGGCTCGCGAGCGCGACCGGCGTGACCTGCGCGAACGACATCTGGCCGCACAGCGCGGCGAGCGCGACCAGAACGAGCGCCGATACCGCGAGCTGGTAGAACAGCGTCTTGCTCGCGCTGGCCCGCGCGAGCGCCGTCGAGCGCACGACGACCGTCGTCGCGGCCCACATCGCGCCGCCGAGGATGCCGAGCGCGTCGCCGGCGAGCCCGGCCAGCACGGACGCGCCGGGCATGCGCGGCTTCAGGAAGCCGTCCGCGAACGCGAGCGCGATGCCGGCGAATGCAAGGCCGACGCCGGCCCATTGCGCGCGCTGCAGCCGCTCGCCCGGTGCGAACAGGTGCAGGCCGAGCGCGGTGAAGCACGGCGCCGTGTACAGGAAGATCGCCATGTGCGACGCGCTCGTCAGCGTCAGCCCGAAGAACACGCAGATGAATTCGCCGGCGAACAGCGCACCGGCCGCGAGCCCCGCACCGAACGTGCCGTCCGCCTGAAACAGCGGCGTGCCGCGCGAGCGCGCCCAGCCCCATAGCAGCAGCGCGGCGATCGCCGAGCGCAGCCCGGCCTGGAACATCGGCGCGATCGCGGCGTTCGTGCTTTTGATCGCGACCTGCTGGAAGCCCCAGATCGCGCACAGCAGCAACATCAGGCCGACGGCACGTGTATCGAGGGTGCGGCGCACGGGGGCGGCGGCAAGCGCGGTCATCGGCGCGCCTCGTGGGGCGGGCATGGCGGCAACGAGGTTAGGCGGGCGGCGCGTCCGGCGCGCTCGAATCGGCGGTTTCGCACGGCAGTGTGGCGGCAACGAAAGAGGGTGGTCGCGGTCGGGCGGCGGCTCGCATGCCCGCTTTTGGTGCGAAGTGGAAGGATGTTACCCGATCGGCGCGGTGACCGGGCGAGCTGGATCGTGCCGTTTCCGCCGCTGCACTCTTGCTCGCGCCGGTGCAGCCGACACGCTGCATCGGCTGCGCCCCCGGGCTAGGCGCCCCCGGCGAGATTCACCCGACTCCGGTAGAATTTCCGGTTCTGGAAAGTCCCCACAGGAGTACAACACATGCGTTTGCTGCATACGATGCTGCGAGTCGGCGATCTCGACCGCTCGATCAAGTTCTACACCGAATTGCTCGGCATGAAGCTGCTGCGTCGCGAGGATTATCCGGAAGGCAAGTTCACGCTCGCGTTCGTCGGCTACGAAGACGAGAGCACGGGCACCGTGATCGAGCTGACCCACAACTGGGAGACGCCGTCCTACGATCTCGGCAACGGTTTCGGCCATCTGGCGGTGGCGGTCGACGATGCGTACGCGGCCTGCGAGAAGATCAAGGCGCAAGGCGGCAAGGTCACGCGCGAGGCGGGCCCGATGAAGCACGGCACGACCGTGATCGCGTTCGTCGAGGATCCGGACGGCTACAAGATCGAGTTCATCCAGAAGAAGTAAGCGCCGGACGAACCGGGCCGCGGCATGCGCCGCGGCAGCGAAAAAGGGCGATGCGGGATAATCCGCATCGCCCTTTTCGTTGGCGCCGAAGCCGTGCGCGTCAAAGCGACGGCAGCAGCTCGGGCGGGTGATGCTTGAGCGTGTGCCGTGCTTCGCGGAACTCGGGGAAGATCGATTCGACGGTCTGCCAGAAGGCCGGGCTGTGGTTCATCTCGCGCAGGTGCGACAGCTCGTGCGCGACGACGTAGTCGATGATCGACATCGGGAAATGAATCAGCCGCCAGTTCAGGCGGATCTTGCCGTCGCTCGAGCAACTGCCCCAGCGCGTCGCGGCCGACGACAGCGCATACATCGAATACGTGACGCCGAGCTTTTCCGCGTAGACCACGAGGCGTTCGCCGAAGATGCGTTTCGCTTCGCCCTGCAGCCAGCCTTGCACGCGATCCTTGATCTGCTGCATGTCGGCCTGCACGGGCAGCGGCAGCGACAGCCGCAGCGCATCGGCGTCGAACGCGACGGCGCCCGCGCCGAGCGCGATCGTCACCGTCTTGCCGAGATACGGCAGCTGCGCGCCGTCGCGCCAGTCGATTTGCGGCAGCGCGCGCTGCTCGGTGCGCGTCTTCCACTCCGCGAGCTTCGCGAAGATCCAGCGTTGTTTCTCGGCGATCGCCGCTTCGATATCGGCGAGCGTGACCCAGCGCGGCGCGGTGATCGACAACCCGCTGCCGTCGATCGTGAAGCCGATCGTGCGGCGCGCGGAGCGCCTCAGCCGGTATTCGAGCACGCGACTGTCGAGCGCGAACGTGCGCACGCGCGAGCGATCGGGCGCCCGGCCCGGATCGAGCGGCGCGGCGGGGGCGGCTTCGGGCGGTGCCGGCGGGGCGGCAGGCGCCGACGGCGCAGCGGCCGGCCCGTCGAAGAGTGGCAGATCCATCTGGCGATGATCGAGGGCCACGACGGCAGGCCGTGGCCGCGGACGCTGTTTCATCAGTTCGCTTCTTTTTGTCGTACGCAACGGCTGCAATCCGGGGCGTCAGGCGCGCGCGGCATCGCGGGTGCCGGCGTTGCCCGCCTGACGATACGCCTCGGGATCGATGCGGCGCATTTCCGCTTCGATCCACGCTTCGACCTGCGAGTTCAATGCGTCGGGCGTCAGCCCTTCGCTCGCGATCGGCTTGCCGATCGACACCGTGACGACGCCCGGGAATTTCGTGAACGAGTTGCGCGGCCACACACGACCTGCATTGTGCGCGA
>NZ_BCPP01000883.1:0-3013 GCF_016586125.1 Burkholderia sp. E168m23 | reverse complement strand
CGTCCGGCCGTCCACGCAGGTATTCGATAGATTTCGCTGCACGCAATTGTTCGCGCCACCACTCATTGCGCTCGTCTTACCTTGTCAAACTCCACGCCCGGGCAAGGTCTCGCGTCTCGCGATGGGTTGTGACGTGGTGCGGATACACGTCACGTTGGCAGACGGATGTCGGACCGAAGCCGGGTGGCGTTTTCGCGCGACAATGAATTAATGACTTAACACCATCGTATGTGACATTGACTCCCGCGAGGTAATGGAGTGAGCGGCCGCTGTTCCATAGACTGGATTCGTGTTTCTTCACTCACGAATCCAGGAGAAAAGTATGGACCGAATCCTGCAGGCAATGTCGATCTTCACTCACATCGCGCGCGTCGGCAGCTTTACAGCGGCGGCTGAAATTGCGGGTATGAGCGCTGGATCGGCCAGCACCCTTGTTCGCCAACTGGAAGCCCACCTCGGCGTGACATTAATGCAGCGCTCCACTCGCTGTATTCGATTGACGGCAGAAGGCAGTCAGTATTTCGAGCATTGTGAGAGGATACTGAGCGAAATTTGCGAAATGAAGGAGCAGCTCAGTGGGACGGGTAAGATTGCGCGCGGCCACCTGACTGTGGACGTCGACCAGGAAGTGGCCCATGCGATTCTGCCTTTTGTCCCGGAATTCAAGGCGGCATTCCCGGAGGTGGCGCTGCGCATCAACGTCGGAGGCGATCCGGACGGTTTGATTGCCAACGGCGTCGACTGCGCTGTCGTGGTTGGCCAACTCGCGGATTCGTCTCTCCGCAGTCGGCGCGTCGGTAGCTTTCACGCGCTGACGGTTGCGAGCCCTTCGTATCTCGCGCGGCATGGGATACCGCGGGATCCGGAAGGGCTGCGAGATCACGAGATAATTCATTACACGCCACGACGCTTCGGGCCGACGCGCGAATTTCGATACATGGTCGGAGGAGAGGAGGTGCGTCTGAAGTTCCCCGAGCGCATCTCTGTAAACGATGCCGGATCCGCGATTCGTTATGCGGTCGGCGGAGTCGGAGTCGTTCAAGTTTGCGAGCGAATGGTATCAGAAGAAATTTCCGCCGGTCGACTGGTAAGCATCCTCGAAGAGAACTCTCCTCCGCCGCAGCCGATCTCGGTTCTCTATAGCGATCGAAAGCATGTTCCCATGTCCGTCAGGGCGTTTCTTGATTGGATCCAGGAACAACTTCAGCGGCAGGGTGCGGAGGATTCGCGGGTGCAGATATCGGCGCAGGCTGAATCATTTGATGCGCCCCTTCGTAGGGTTGTCGGCATGAGCCATATGGGTGCGTTGCCCATTCGGCATGTTGGCCACGACGCATTGGTGCATCGTATGTGATGGACATGGGCAAGCGTTGAGGCCGGATGGATTGTGACGGGTGTTGATCTCGTGTGCCGTGAGAGGCTGACCGCCTTGCGGGCGGCCGTCGGCGGCTTCTGCGCCGCCTCATCGTTTCATCGGATAACGCCGAGGGTAGCGCTCATACATACGTATAGTTACCGTGATCTCGACCGCGAACTACCATTCGCATGGGGCATCGACGCTGGGCGCCGAATTTGCGCCATCCTTAAGGCATGGAGGTAAGGAACGTTGCTCTTATGGCAAATCAATCAGTAGTTTCAATTATCGACGACGATCAATCAGTTCGTAGAGCAACCGGCAGTCTTGTGCGTTCGCTCGGGTGGGAAGTCAGAACCTACGAATCGGGGGAAGAGTTCCTGAGTGCA
Organism: Burkholderia sp. E168m23; assembly: GCF_016586125.1. Lineage (NCBI taxonomy): Bacteria > Pseudomonadati > Pseudomonadota > Betaproteobacteria > Burkholderiales > Burkholderiaceae > Burkholderia > Burkholderia sp. E168m23. Next base: position 1,270 of record NZ_BCPP01000883.1, on the reverse strand, counting down.
GAACGAATCGCGGACGTTGCGTGTATCATTTCGGACGTGCAAATGCCCGGTATCTCGGGGTTGGAAATGTACGAGATGCTGCTTGAAAGAGGCGTAGCTCCTCCTGTCATTTTCATTACATCGTTTCCATCCGAAGCCACTCACAGGCAGGCGATGAAGCTTGGCGCGATTTGCGTTTTCAGCAAACCTGTTGATCCGGTTCAGATCGAACTTCGCCTCGACGACATCGCCTCACCGAGTGCATGAAGTTGATCCTCAGGATATCGTTTTGAAGCAAAAGGTCATATGGATGATGATCGTCGCAGGAGCGAAAGCAGCACCATAAGTGCGGGATTTGCGTCGCGCTCTGATGCGAACATGGGGGCCGCGAAATTCAGCGACAATGAGGAAGATGTCTTGGAGAGAAGACAGCGGGTCGTCTACCTCATTGCTACGCTCCTCGCCGTTTGTATCTTTATCGCCGATGCATTCACGCCAATCGATGTTGCGGTGGCTGTTCTTTACGTTGTCGTGATACTACTAGTCGCGTCGGTCGCGTCCCAGGCCGTGACCGTTGTAGTGGCATGGTCATGCGTTTCCATGACTGTCCTGGGTTTTCTGCTTGCACAAAGCGATCAAACGGCGATCAGTTCCCTGGCGCGTTGCGGGCTGAGCGTGCTAGCCATCGTAACGGTGTCTGCTTTGGCGCTGCGCAACCAGAGCAATCGACTCACCCTCCAGAAGCAGATCGATCTGCTCAACCTTACTCACGATGCGGTCGTCGTGTGCGGACTGGACGGTCTTATCAGTTTTTGGAGTCGCGGTGCCGAGCGTCTTTACGGCTGGAGCGCAGCCGAAGCAGCGGGCAAGGCGTTCCATGAACTCACTGCCACGGAATCGCAACTGCCGGCGGCCGATCTGTTAAGCAGAGCCATAGAGGATGGTAGCTGGCAGGGGGAGTTCACGCGAACCTGCAAGAACCGCGCGAGAATCATCATCTCCAGTCGCTGGACGATATCGAGAGATAAATCGGGCGAACCCGTTGCGGTTCTTTCAACTGACAGCGATGTCACTCAAGCGAGATTCCTGGAAGCCGAATTGCGGCAGCAGAAGGAAGAGTTGATCGCGACGATCGATGCTATTCCGAGCATGGTTTGGAGTACATCCAACGACGGTCGCATCGTTTATTTGAACCGTCGTTGGTCGGATTACGGCGTCAAGGTTGCCAGTGACAAGGACGTCTGGCGCGACATTATCCATGCCGAAGATATCGGCGTGCTGGAAGCCGCTT
>NZ_BCPP01000882.1:0-3013 GCF_016586125.1 Burkholderia sp. E168m23 | reverse complement strand
AAAGCCCGTAATAACTTCGTATAGCATACATTATACGAAGTTATACGAAGCGTCTGGCCGGCCAGCGTCCAGCCGATCGTGCCGTTGCGCAGCGCGGCGACCGGATTCGGCAGCCCCGCGTTGACGAGCGATTGCGTGCCGATGATGCTGCGCGTGCGGCCCGCGCAGTTGACGATCACCTGCGTGCGCGGATCGGGTGCAAGCGCGCGCACGCGCAGCACGAGTTCCGCGCCCGGCACGCTGGTCGACGTCGGGATGTTCATCGTCTGGTACTCGTCGAAGCGGCGCGCGTCGACGATCACGACATCGGCTTTCGCATCGATCAGCGCCTGGACCTCCTGCGCGGACAGCGACGGCGTATGGCGCTCCGCCTCGACCCATTCGCCGAACGACTTGCTCGGCACGTTCACGTCGATGAACAGTTCGCCGCCCGCCGCGACCCAGCCCGCGAGGCCGCCGTCGAGCAGCCGCACGTCGGTGTAGCCGAGCCGCGCGAGCGTCGCGGCCGCGCGCGGCGCGAGATCCTCGCCGCCCGCTTCCCCGAACACGACGATCGGCGTGTCGCGGCGCGGAATCCGCGTCCATGCGTCGAGTTCGAGCTTCGACAACGGAAAGTTGGCCGCCCACAGCGGGTGGCCCTGTGCGTACGGATCTTCCTCGCGTACGTCGATCAGCGCGATCTCGTCGCGGGCCAGCAGGCGCGCGCGTACATCCTCGTACGACGCGACGGGAAAGCGGGAAATGGAATCGGCGGATTGCGTCACGATGTCTCTATGTTGAATGCGTTGAAGTCGGTGAATGAAGCGGAACGGATCGAGCGTGGCCCTGCCGGCGCGCGCCCGCAACGGGTCACGCCAGCGGGCCGTGCGTCAGGCATTCGAATAGCCCGACACGAACGGCTTCACGGTCCCGTCGTCCAGGTACACCGCGCGCTCGACCTTGCCGATGTTCGCGCCGTACACGTGGATGCTGATCGATACCTGGTCGGCGAACGCGTTGGTCACGCGATGCACGTCGCCGATGCGCGGCGACACGGCCTCGACCTCGCCCGGCCGCAGCCGCACGGCGTCGCCGGCAGGCACCGGCTTGCCGGCCGCGTCGAACCGGTACGGCTGCGAGAACTCGCCGCCGCGCAGCATCCCGATCAGCCCCCACACCGTGTGGTCGTGGATCGGCGTCGCCTGGCCGGGCCCCCACACGAAACTGACGATCGAGAAGCGTTCGTCCGGGTCGAGATGCAGCAGGTACTGCCGGTAGCGCTCGGGATCGGGCTGCGCGAACGCGTCGGGCAACCAGTCGTCGTGTTCGACGAGCGCGGCGAGCAGCGCGCCGCCCTCGTCGAGAATGCGCGCCTCGTTCGCGCCGGACGCGAGCAGCGCATCCAGACCCTCGACGAACGGGCGCAGCGGCGTCTGTTGCAACGAAAGCGTACTCATCGGCCGTCTCCTCGAATATGATGCCGAATATAATGGATCGTCATGATGCACCTGAAAGACCATGCAGAACAAACATGAAAATTAGCGATATCGACGCTTTTGCAGCGGTCGTCCGCTGCCAGACCCTGAGCCAGGCCGCGGCCGAGCTCGGGATGACGCAGCCCGCGATCACGCGGCGCGTCCAGAATCTCGAGGAAGCGCTCGGCGTGACGCTGCTCGACCGCAACACGAAGCCGCCGCGCCCGACCGACATCGGCCGGCAGGTGTTCGAACAGTGTCGCGCGATCCTGCGCGAGGTCGACGCGCTGCGCGAACTGACGGCCGGCCAGCAGCCGCCGGCCGGCGAATTCCGGATCGGGGTCACGCAGGGGCTCGGCGAGCTGATGCTGCCGGCGCTCATCGGCGATCTCGCCGCGCAATGGCCCGCGCTCGCGACGCAGGTCACGACTGCATGGGGCGGCCTGCTCGTCGAACGCATCGCCCGCCGCGAACTCGATGCGGCGCTCGTCTTCCTTGCCCGCGAAATGGTGCTGCCGGCGCAGGTCGAAGGCGTTCGGCTGCTGGACACGCGGCTCGTCGCGGTCGGCCGCAAGGGCGACTGGCCGCGCCGCAGCTACCGGCTCGCCGATTGCCATGCGCGCGGCTGGGTGCTCAATCCGGACGGCTGCGGTTTTCGTGCGGGCCTGCGGCGCGCGCTCGACGCCCAGGGTCTGCCGATGCCGGTCACGCTCGACGCGTACGGCCGCGACCTGCAACTGCAGAGCGTCGCGAACGGGTTCGGCCTCGGGCTGATGCCGCTGCCGCTCGTCGAAGGCAGCCCGCTGCGCGACGCGCTCGACATCGTGCCACTCGCCGATTTCAAGCCGCAGATCGATCTGTGGCTGCTGCGCCGGCACGATGCGGCCCGTTTCGACGCGCCGCTCGCGGCCATCGCCGCGCATGCGCGCGCCGCGTTCGCGCTGCCCGAGCGATCGCACGACAAGGCCGCTTGACCTGACTGTGGCGGCCGTCGTGGCCACGACGGCCGCGCGGCGCGCCACGCCGTTGCCGTGCCCGGCAACCCGGCCCGGCTCACGCATCATGTCGACCGCGTTCGCCCCCGTTGCGTGACGCTGCGTCCGCCGCCGCGTGCGTCTGCCCGCGCGGCGCCGCATCGAGCGCCGCCCGCCCCGCCGCCACCGCGATCGCATCGTCCTGCGGCGTATGCACGCGGCTGCACAGCACGTCGCGATAGTGGCGCTCCAGCGGATTGGTGCGGCTCAACCCGTGATTGCCCGACAGTTTCAGCGCCTGCTCGACCGTCCGGATCGCCTGCTCGGTCACGGTGCGCTTGACGAGACCGCTGGTCGTCACCGACGGCGCATTGCCGGCGTCGGTGCGCGCGATGTGATCGTCGAGCAGCACCCGGTTCGTGTGCAGCCAGCCCTCGATTTCGCCGACCGCCTCCTGCACGCGCGGCAGCGTCGCGAGCGGCGCGCCGAGCCCGCTCGGCGCACGCGTCGTCGCGAATTCGACCAGCCAGTCGCGCGATGCGCGCGCCACCGCGTCGTACAGGCTGCCGAGCAGCGCGACCATCC
>NZ_BCPP01000881.1:0-3016 GCF_016586125.1 Burkholderia sp. E168m23 | reverse complement strand
ACGGAACCACTACGCGCATCTCGGCACGCTCGGCACCGGCAACCACTTCATCGAAGTGTGCATCGACGAGGCGGACCGCGTGTGGTTCATGCTGCACAGCGGCTCGCGCGGCGTCGGCAATGCGATCGGCAGCCTGTTCATCGAACTCGCGCAGGCCGACATGCGGCAGCACATCGCGAACCTGCCCGACCGTAATCTCGCGTATTTCACCGAAGGCAGCCGGCACTTCGACGATTACGTCGAAGCGGTCGGCTGGGCGCAGGACTACGCGCGGCGCAACCGGCAGGCGATGATGGACGCGGTGATCGGCGCGGCGCGCGGCGTGATCGCGAAGCCGTTCTCGGTCGACGAGCACGCGGTGAACTGTCACCACAACTACGTGCAGCGCGAGCGCCACTTCGGCGAAGACGTGCTCGTGACGCGCAAGGGCGCGGTGTCCGCGCAGAAGGGGCAACTCGGGATCATTCCGGGCTCGATGGGCGCGAAGAGTTTCATCGTGCGCGGGCTCGGCAACCCGGAAAGCTTCTGCTCCTGCAGCCACGGCGCGGGCCGGACGATGAGCCGCACCGAAGCGAAGCGTCGCTTCACGGCCGACGATCAGGCGAAGGCGACGCAAGGCGTCGAATGCCGGAAGGACGCGGGCGTCGTCGACGAAATCCCGATGGCGTACAAGGACATCGACGCGGTGATGGCGGCTCAGCGCAGCCTCGTCGAAGTGGTGCATACGCTGCGCCAGGTGGTGTGTGTGAAGGGATAGCGCGGTGTGCGGCCGAGGGCCAGCGGCCGCGCACAACGAAAGGAAAACGACAACGATGAAAACCGACAAGGCAATGACGACCGTGCGCAGCGCGCATCCGATCGACCCGGTGGTGCGGGCACGCGTGATGGCGGAGCTCGCGGAAGTCGAACGCCGCCATGATGTATGCGTGCTGTTCGCGTGCGAATCGGGCAGCCGCGGCTGGGGATTCGCTTCGCCGGACAGCGATTACGACGTACGCTTCGTGTACGCACACCGGCGCGACTGGTACCTGAGCGTCGAACCGCAACGCGACGTGATCGAGCGGCCGCTCGACGACGAGCTCGACGTCAGCGGCTGGGAATTGCGCAAGGCGCTGCAACTGCTGCGACGCTCGAACCCGACGCTGCTCGAATGGCTCGACTCGCCCGTCGTGTATCGCGAAGATGCGCGCTGGGCGCCGCGGCTCAGGTCGCTGGCATCGGCGTTCTTCTCGCCGGTACGCGGGCGTCATCACTACCTCTCGATGGCAAAGAAAAATTTTCGCGGCTATCTGCAAGGCGACACGGTGCGTTACAAGAAGTACTTGTACGTACTGCGTCCGCTGCTCGCGGTCCGCTGGATCGACATGGGGCTCGGCATGCCGCCGATGCGCTTCGTCGATCTCGTCGACGGGACCGTGCACGAGCCGACGGTGCGCGCGGAGCTCGATGCGTTGCTCGCGCTGAAGATGAGCGCGAACGAAAGCGAATACGGGCCGCGCCGGCCGGCGATCCACGCGCTGGTCGAGACGATGCTCGCCGATGCCGAACACGATCGCGAATACAAGCGGCCGTGGGGCGACGTGGCGATGCTCGATGCGTTCCTGCGCGACGTGGTCGACGGCCGATGAAAAGTGAACGGCGCGATGCCTCCGGGGATCGCGCCATTTTTGCATCAGCACTCGTCCGATCAATACAGGCGAGCAACGATCGTGCCCGCGTACTACGTGTCGTCGTCACGATTCACAGCCCATCGCGGCGGTATACTCGATGCCGTTCGGCACAGCGCGCCGCCGCATGCGCCGCAGCCTTCGACCTGCCCCGCCTGCTGACGATGCGCTTGCAGTCCGACATCTTCCGCCCGCCCATCCACAGTCGATACGAACCGTCATGTCGCACCGCCTTTCGCTCGCCATCGCCGCCCTCCTCGCCGTTTCCCCGTTCGTTGCCGAGGCTCGCCCGCTCGCGCGGCCACCGGTCGAACGCGACTTCAAGAACTGGTCGGTCGTTTGCGACAACGGCAACCGCTGCATTGCCGAAAGCCATGCGGACGATATCGATGATGCACGCACCAGCCTCATCCTGCGCGTGACGCGCGATGCCGGCCCGGACGCGCAAGCCTCGCTCGACATCTATGCGTCGGCGCCGCTGGACCTGCGCAGCGCGCGCGTGGATGGTCGCCCGTTCGATGCAATGGCGGCCCGATGGCATGCGTTCGGCGGCAAACCGGACGATGACGACGCGCACCCGTTCCGGATCCGGACCAACGATCCGGCAACGGTTGCCGCATGGCTCACTGCGTCGCGCAATGCGCAACTGCTGAGCTTCGGCGATCCGGCGTCGGCACAAACCGCCCGCACACCGTTGACGGGATTGAGTGCCGCGCTGCTGTTGATCGACGACACGCAGGGCCGTGTCGGCACCGTCACGGCGTTGCTGCGCCCGGGCACCCGGCCGGCGTCGGCGGTGCCCGTCGCACCGGCATTGCCACCCGCCGTCACGCCGGCCCCGGCCGTCGCAAACCTGTCGGCCGCGGAGCAACGGCCGCTCGTCGATGCGGTGCTCGCGAAGTTCGGCGGCGACGTGAAGCAATGTGCGGCCGATGTCGAAGACGAAATGCCGGCGGGCGATCGCAGGAAGGCGTCGACTGCCGTGGCGGTCTCCGCCGACGAAGCGCTGGTCGCGATACCGTGCCAGACCAGCAGCATGTATAACCACACCGACCTGTGGTATCGCGTGCGGCGAACTGCGCCCTACTCGCCGACGGCGATGAATTTCGGCGAGAACGCGAACGCGGGACTCGATTCGGCGTCGTTCGCAAACGAACTGACCGACGCCGGCTACGATCCCGCCAGCGCGACGCTATCGAGTAAGGTCAGACTGCGCAGTGCAGGCGATTGCGGCTCGACCGCATCGTGGATCTTCGACGGCCGGCACTTCGTGCTCAGCGATATCGCCACACACGGCACTTGCAACGGCTTGTTCGACGATCAGTGGCCACGCCTGTATCGACGGGCCG
>NZ_BCPP01000880.1:0-3018 GCF_016586125.1 Burkholderia sp. E168m23 | reverse complement strand
GAGTGCGCGCCGAAACGCGGCGAGCGCGTCGTCGTGGCGGCCGAGCGCGTTCAGCGCGTTGCCGAGATTGTTGTGGATCGACGCGCGTCGGGCGTGAGCCGCAGCGCACGACCGAAGGCGTCGATCGCATCGTCGTGACGCTGCAGTGCCGCATACGCGTTGCCGAGGTTGTAGTGCGCGAGCGGAAATTCGGGCGCGAGCGTCAGCGCGTTGCGAAAGCGGTCGATCGCTTCGTCGAGCCGGCCGAGCGCTTTCAGCGCGTTGCCGAGATTGAGCTGCAGCGCGGCATCGTCCGGACGCAGCGCGACGGCGCGGCCGACGAGATCGGCCGCCTCGGCGTGCTGGCCCTGCTGGTGCCGCAGCACGCCGAACAGGTGCAGCGCATCGGCATCGGCGGGGTTGGAGGCGAGCGCGTTGCGATAGCCGTGCTCGGCCTCGGCGAGGCGGCCGGCACGGTGCGCGGCGTACGCCTGGTCGAATGCGGAATCCATGACGCGAAAACTGGCGGAAAGCGCGTATTTTCCCACACCGCGCGGCGCGGCCGCGTATCGGCCGGTCGGCATATGGCCCCGTGACGCGGAGCGGCGTAGACTTGCAGAGTCGCGTGTCATCGAGGTTCTCATGGCTGACACACTGCCTGATATCCCGCCCGTGCTGATCGTCGGCGCGGGGCCTACCGGCCTCGCCGCGGCGATGAGCCTCGCACGGGCCCGCGTGCCGGTGCGCATCATCGATCGTCTCGTCGCGCCCGCGCCGTTTTCGCGTGCGATCGGCATCCAGGCGCGCACGCTCGAACTGCTGGAGCAGCATCGCGCGGTCGAGCCGTTTCTCGCGCTCGGTCATCGCGCGCATGCGGCCGAGCTGCACGCCGACGGCCGCGTGATCGCACGGCTCGATTTCGATCCGCTGCGAACGCGCTATCCGTATCTGATGTTTCTCGACCAGAGCGTTACCGAGCGGCTGCTCGCCGAGCACCTGGCCGGCATGGGCGTGAGCGTTGAACGCGGGACGGTGCTGACCGGCTGCGATGCGGGCGGCACGTCGCTCGACGTGACGCTGCGCCGCGCCGACGGCCGCGACGAGTCGTTCGCTCCCTCGTACCTGATTGCCGCCGACGGCGCGCACAGCACGGTGAGGCATCTGCTCGGCCTGGGCTTTGCCGGGCATGCGTTCGAACAGACTTTCCTGCTGGCCGATTTCGCGGCGATACCCGACTGGCCGGACGAAGAGATTCATCTGTTCACGACACCCGCCGGCATCGCGGGCCTGTTTCCGATGGGAGGCGGCCGTTACCGGCTCGTCGCGGACCGGCCGCCCCGCAGCGACGCGTCGCCCGACGCGCCGGCGCCGTCGCTCGACGAATGCGACGCGATCATCCGTGCGCGCGTCGGCGCATCGATCTCGCCGAGCGATCTCGCGTGGTCGTCCTATTTCCACCTGCACAGCCGGATGGTCGACCGGCTGCGTCACGGCCGCGTGTTCTTCGCGGGCGACGCCGCGCACGTCCACAGCCCGGCCGGCGCGCAGGGCATGAACACCGGCATCCAGGAGGCGTTCAACCTGGGCTGGAAGCTCGCCCGCGTCCTCGGCGCAGGCGCGCCCGAGCGATTGCTCGACACGTATCACGCGGAGCGCCACCCGATCGAGCGGGACGTATTGCGGCAGACCGGTTTCGTCACGCAGATCGTCGAAGCCGAGCGCGGCGCGATGAAGCTGCTGCGTGATCACGTCGTGCCGCTGCTGGCGTCGTTCGGGCCGATGCGCGACGCGGTCAGGCGCACGGTCAGCGAGCTCGGCGTGCAATACCGGAAGAGTCCACTCACGCTCGAGCGCGTGCTCGACGGCGGCCCGCGCGCGGGCGAGCGGGCGCCCGACGCACTCGTACACGTGCTCGACGGGCCGCTCGGTCGCGCGCCCGGTACGGCGCGGCTATACGATCTTCACGATCCGGCCTGCTTCACGCTGTTGCTGCTGGAAGAGCCGATGAATGCCGACGCCGGCGAGGTGCCGCCGATCCCGGCCGATGCGCAGGCGCTCGTGCAGGGGCTCGAGCGGATCATGCCGGAAGCGGTGCGCGTGTGGCGTGTCGCCGATGCCGAAGGCGATGGTACGGCCGGGCTCGCGCAGGAATACGGCCGCTCGCGCCCGTCGTTCTATCTGCTGCGGCCCGACGGCTACGTTGCCGCGCGCGGGCGCACGGCAACCGACGCGAACGCGCTGCTGCGCCACTGCGAAAGCTGGTTCGCGGGCATGTCGGTATCCGCGTAGCCGCGCGGTCAGGCGGGCGCCGCGGCGGGGACGAGCGACGCGCGATGCGCGGCGATCGCATCGCGCACGATCGGCGTCGCGCGTTGCCCGGCTTCGCTCGACGGATCGGCGAGCGCGGCGAGCAGCGCACGGCGCATCCGCGGCTCCCAGAAGCGCCGGATATGCTCGGCGATCCCGGTCAGCGCTTCGTCGCGATCGGGCATCGATTCGAAGAATGCGCCGATCTGGTTGGCCATGTCGATCAGGTGTTCGCTGTTCATCGCAGTCTCACTTGCCCGTCGTCACGGCGGCCGGCTCGGCGGCGCGGCGCTCGAGCAGACCGAGCTGCTCCGAGTTGAAGCGCGCATACGCTTGTTGCCAGTCGGACGGTTGCGCAACCGGCAGCACCTGAACGGCCGTCACCTTGTATTCCGGGCAGTTCGTCGCCCAGTCGGAGCTTTCCGTCGTGATCACGTTCGCACCCGATTCGGGGAAGTGGAACGTCGTGTAGACGACGCCCGGCTGCATGCGCTCGGACACCAGCGCGCGCAACACCGTCTGACCGGCACGCGACTCGATGCCGACCCAGTCGCCCGTCCGGATTCCGCGATCTTCCGCGTCGTGCGGATGGATCTCGAGGCGATCCTCTTCGTGCCACCGGACGTTCTCGGTCCGGCGCGTCTGCGCGCCGACGTTGTATTGCGACAGGATGCGGCCCGTCGTCAGGATCAGCGGATAGCGCTGCGTGACTTTCTCCGGCGTCGGAATGAA
>NZ_BCPP01000879.1:0-3024 GCF_016586125.1 Burkholderia sp. E168m23 | reverse complement strand
CGCGGCCAGCTTCGTCGTGTCGGCGCCCGGCCCGGCCGCGTCCGACGGCGACATCAAGCATCGACAATGCGCCGACGCTTGACACGCGTGCACCGCCGTCGCGCCACCGCGTCAGGTCAGGTCACCGCACGCCGCGCATTGCGGCCGCGCAGCCATTCGAGCGCGAGCAGCAGGCTCGTCGAGAAAATGATCAGGATCGTGGCGAGCGCCGCGATCGTCGGGCTGATGTTCTCGCGGATGCCCGTGAACATCTGGCGCGGCAGCGTCGTCTGGTCCGCGCCGGCGAGGAACAGCGTGACGACCACTTCGTCGAACGACGTCGCGAATGCGAACAGAGCACCCGACATCACGCCCGGCGCGATCACCGGCAGCGTCACGCGGAAGAACGTCGTGACCGGGTTCGCGCCGAGCGACAGGCTTGCCCGTACGAGGTTCTGGTTGAAGCCCTGCAGCGTCGCGGCCACCGTCGTCACGACGAACGGCACGCCGAGTGCCGCATGCGCGGCGATCAGCCCCGTGTAGGTATTCGCGAGCCCGAGCGGCGCGAAGAACAGGTACATGCCGACGCCGACCACGACGACGGGCACGATCATCGGCGACAGCAGCACGGCCATCAGCAGCCCCTTGCCGCGGAAATCGGCTTTCGTCAGGCCGATGGCCGCGAGCGTGCCGAGCACGGTCGCGACGACGGTCGCCGACGGCGCGACGATGAAGCTGTTCTTCGCGGCCATGCGCCACTCGTCGGATGCGATCAGGTTCTCGTACCAGCGCAGCGAGAAACCCGGAATCGGATACACGAGGAACGTGCTCGACGAGAACGACAGCGGCACGATCGCGAGCACCGGCAGGATCAGGTACAGCAGCGTCAGCACGACGAGCACGCGCAACGCGACGTACCACGCGCGCTCGACGAACGACATGTGCGGCGCGAACAGCGGCCTGGCGAGTTTCATGGTCGGCATCCCCTTCCCGTTTCCCTGTGCCCGGCGCTCAGCCGAGGCTCACGTTGGTGCGCGTGAAGCGCCCGTATACCGCATACAGCACGAGCGTCGCCGCGAGCAGCAGCCCGCCGAGCGCACACGCCATGCCCCAGTTGATCGTCACGTTGGTGAAGTACGCGACGTAATAGCTGACCATCTGGTCGTTCGGCCCGCCGAGCAGCGCGGGCGTGATGTAATAGCCGATCGCGAGGATGAACACGAGCAGCGCGCCCGCACCGACGCCCGGATAGGTCTGCGGCACGTACACGCGCCAGAACGCGGCGAACGGATGGCTGCCGAGCGACACGGCCGCGCGCTGGTAGGTCGGCGGAATCGACTTCATCACGCTGTAGAGCGGCAGGATCATGAACGGCAGCAGGATGTGCGTCATCGAGATGTACACGCCGACGCGGTTGAACAGCAGCGTCAGCGGATGCGAGATCAGCCCGCTGCCGATCAGCGCCGTGTTGATGAGCCCTTCGCTCTGCAGCAGCACGATCCACGCGGCGACGCGCACGAGCACCGACGTCCAGAACGGAATCAGCACGAGGATCATCACGAGGTTCGCGCGCCGTTCCGACAGCGTCGAGATCCAGTACGCGAGCGGATAGCCGAGCAGCAGCGCGAACAGCGTGACGGCGATGCCGATCACGAACGTGCGCCCGAAGATCGCGAGATAGATCGACTGGTCGGGATCGGCCTGCACGATGTGACCGAAGCCGTCCTGCTTGTGATCGAGCGCGGCGAGCAGGTAGAACGGCGACACCTGGCTGCCGTTCTTCGCGATCGACTGCCAGTACGCGACGTCGCCCCAGCGCGCATCGAGGTCGATGAATTTGGCGCGCGTCTGCGCGGGCGTCAGCGCCGCGTCATTGTCGCCCTTCAGCGGCATCGCGCGCGCCGTCTTCGCGACGAGCGAGCGATAGCCGGGAATCTCGGTGTTCAGGCGCCGCGCGAGCGCGCCCATCGCCTCGCTGTCGGCCACCTTCGTCATGTCGGCCGCGAGCGCGACATACGCGGCGTCCGCCGGTGGCGTCTTGCGGTCCCAGCCCGACAACGCGGCGACCGTGTTCGGCAACGCGGTCGCGATCTCCGGGTTCTGCACCGCACGCGTGAGCAGCGTGCCGATCGGCACGACGAAAATCAGCAGCAGGAAAATCGCGAGCGGCGCGACCAGCAGCAGCGCCATCGTGCGCTTGCGGGCCTCGGCGGCCTTCAGCTCGCGCTTGAGCGCCGCGGTCGACGGCGAGGAAGGCGCGATCGTCATCGTATTCAACTGGTCTCTCCGGCCGGACACGTGCCGGCGGAATGCCGCGCGACGCGATCGACGCGTCGCGCGGCCGGTTGCATCACGACACCCGTGAGGATGCCTGACCGGTTACTTCGTTGCCCATGCGGCGAAGCGCTGTTCGAGCTCGTCGCTGTGGTCGGTCCAGAAGCCGATGTCCTCCAGCACCGCGTTCTTGCCGTTGGCCGGCGAGTTCGGCAGGTTCGCGAGCGTCTTCGCGTCGAGCGCCTTGATCGCCGCGATGTTCGCCGGACCGTACGCGATGTGCTGCGCATACGCCTGCTGCGGCTTCGGCGTCAGCGAGTACGCGATGTACTGCTCGGCCAGCGCCTTGTTCGGCGAACCCTTCGGAATCGCCCAGTAGTCGAGGTCGTAGATGCTGCCGTTCCACACGACCTTCAGGTTCTTGCCTTCCTTCTGCGCGGCGTCGATGCGGCCGTTGTACGCGGTCGACATCACGACGTCGCCGGCGACGAGGAACTGCGGCGGCTGCGCGCCTGCTTCCCACCACTGGATGTACGGCTTCAGCTCGTCGAGCTTCTTGAACGCGCGATCCTGGCCGGCCTTCGTGCCGAGCACCTTGTAGACGTCCTTCGTCGCGACGCCGTCGGCCATCAGCGCGAATTCGAGGTTGTAGCGCGCGCCCTTGCGCATCCCGCGCTTGCCGGGGAATTTCTTCACGTTCCAGAAATCGGCCCAGCCGGTGGGCGCCGACTTCAGCTTGTCCGCGTTGTACGACAGCGCCGTCGACCACAC